>NZ_JBICJR010000036.1:0-25183 GCF_043103245.1 Pseudomonas sp. YQ_6 | reverse complement strand
ACCCGCGAAGAGGCCCTGTCAGTCGATAAAGCATCAAAGGCCGAGCATATCCCGCGCCACTGCCTCGGCGATGCGAATGCCATCCACACCGGCTGACAGGATCCCGCCCGCGTACCCGGCCCCTTCACCCGCCGGGAACAGCCCTTTGAGGTTCAGGCTCTGGTAATCCTCACCCCGGGTAATCCGCAGTGGCGACGAGGTACGCGTCTCGATACCGGTCAACACCGCATCATGCAGGTTATAGCCCTTGATCTGCCGGTCGAAAGCCGGCAGTGCCTCACGGATCGCCTCGATGGCGAAGTCCGGCAGGCTCGGCGCCAGGTCACCCAAGGTCACGCCCGGCTTGTAGGACGGCTCGACACTGCCCAGTGCGGTCGAGGGCCGGCCGGCGACAAAATCACCCACCAGCTGTGCCGGAGCCTGGTAGTTGCTGCCGCCCATCACATAGGCGTGTGCCTCCAGGCGTTCCTGCAGTTCGATACCGGCCAACGGGCCACCCGGGTAGTCGCGCTCGGGGTCGATGCCGACGACGATGCCGGAGTTGGCGTTGCGCTCGTTACGCGAATACTGGCTCATGCCGTTGGTGACGACTCGCCCTGGCTCGCTGGTGGCCGCGACCACGGTGCCACCCGGACACATGCAGAAGCTGTATACCGAGCGGCCATTCTTGGCGTGGTAAACCAGCTTGTAGTCGGCGGCACCCAGTTTCGGGTGGCCGGCGTACTTGCCCAGGCGTGCCTTGTCGATCAGCGTTTGCGGGTGCTCGATACGGAAGCCCACCGAGAACGGCTTGGCTTCCATGTAGACACCTTTGGCGTGCAGCATGCGGAAGGTGTCGCGGGCGCTGTGGCCCAGGGCCAATACCACATGGCGAGAGTGCAACTGCTCGCCGCTTTCAAGCACTACACCGGTCAGTTGGCCATCTTCGATCAACAGGTCGGTGACCTTCTCCTGGAAGCGCACGTCGGCCCCCAGGGCGATCATGTCCTGGCGCATCTGTTCGACCATGCCGGTGAGGCGGAAGGTGCCAATGTGCGGCTTGTTGATGTACAGGATTTCGTCCGGCGCACCGGCCTTGACGAATTCTTCCAGCACTTTGCGGCCGTGGTGTTGCGGGTCCTTGATCTGGCTATACAGCTTGCCGTCCGAGAAGGTACCGGCGCCGCCTTCACCGAACTGCACGTTGGACTCGGGGTTGAGCACGCTTTTACGCCACAGGCCCCAGGTGTCCTTGGTGCGCTGGCGCACTTCCTTGCCACGTTCGAGGATGATCGGCTTGAAGCCCATTTGTGCCAGCAACAGACCGGCAAAGATGCCGCACGGGCCGAAACCGACCACGATCGGGCGCTCCTGCAGGCCTGCCGGGGCCTGGCCGACAAACTTGTAGGTGACGTCTGGGGCTGGGCCGATGTTGCGATCATCGGCGAACTTGCTGAGCAGCTCGGCTTCGTTGCTGGCTTCCAGGTCGATGGTGTAGATGAACAGCAGTTCGCTGTTCTTCTTGCGCGCATCGTAGCTGCGCTTGAACAGGTTGAAGCTGAGCAGTTGCTCGTCGCGAATGCCCAGGCGCTGGACGATGGCTTCGCGCAGCGCTTCGTCGGGATGGTCCAGGGGCAGCTTCAGTTCGGTGATTCGTAGCATGGCAGGGTCCAGTATCCCGGCCATGGGCGGCCGGCGGCTTTACACAAACCGCCAAGTATAAGCTGTTAGCCGCCCCGACTGGCAGGATTAAAGCGCCCGGCGATCAGTTGTCGCGCGCACCACCGTAGTAACCGCAACCGCGAAGGGTCTGGCCGTCGATGCGCAGTTCGGCGCGCAAGTGGCGCACGGCGCCGGTGGCGCTGTCGACGCAGCGTTGCGGGGCGACCCACAGTTCCACGTGCTGGCCGTTGGCTTCGCTGGTCAGGGTCAGGCCGCCGCCGGGCACTTCTTCTTCGAGGAATGGCAGAGGCAGCGGGTCTTTGCCGATGCGGTTGAGCACCATGCCCTTGCCGCTGGCCTTGATGTCCCAGTCCGGTTCATGGCCATTGGCGCGCAGGGCCAGCTGCTTGAAGTTGGGGTCGTCGCAAGCGCGGGTGGAGGGTTCCAGGCGGTACAGGCGGCTGACTTCCAGCTGGCCGTCGTTGTCGGCCTGCTTGGCGCCAGTGAGGCGACCGCGCACGTCGGCGAACAACTTGGCGTTGGCGTCCTTGGCCAGGTTGGCGGACTCTTGCAGGATGCCGGTGCCGGCGACGTCGTTGATCACGAAGCGGCGTGCTTCGCTGCAGGGCTTGAACAACAGGCGGCCGCCGTTGGCGCTCAGTTCGCCCTGCATGCGCGTGGTGCCGATGTTCGGGTCACGGGGCTGCTCGGCCAGTAACTGGCAGCCAGCGAACAGGGGCAGCAGGGCACTGAGCAGCAGGGTAGGGGTGAGGCGCATGGGCGGGCTCCGGGGAATCTTTGCCAAAGAGCTGGCCACGATACACGTCCTGCGGGCAGAAAAAAGGGCCCGAAGGCCCTTTTTCATTCAACCCCCGAGGTAGGCATCGCGCACCTTCGGGTCGGTCAGCAGTGCCTCACCGGTGCCCTGCATCACCACCCGACCGTTCTCCAGCACATACGCCCGGTCAGCGATCTTCAGCGCCTGGTTGGCGTTCTGCTCCACCAGAAACACCGTCACGCCATCGCGGCGCAGCTGTTCGATGATGTCGAAGATCTGCTGGATGATGATCGGCGCCAGGCCCAGCGAAGGCTCGTCGAGCAGCAGCAGCTTGGGCTTGCTCATCAGCGCCCGGCCGATGGCCAGCATCTGCTGCTCGCCACCGGACATGGTGCCGCCGCGCTGGATGTAACGCTCTTTCAGGCGCGGGAACAGTTGCAGGACCTTGTCCAGTTGCTCCTGATAGTCGCCCTTGTCGGTGAAGAAACCGCCCATGGCCAGGTTTTCCTCGACGGTCAGGCGAGCGAACACGCGGCGGCCTTCCGGCACTACCGCGATACTTTTGCGCATGATGTGCGAGGACGGCTGGCCGACCAGCTCTTCACCCAGGTACTTGATGCTACCGCTGTGCGCCTGCGGCGAACCGCACAGGGTCATCAGCAAGGTCGACTTGCCGGCACCGTTGGCGCCGATCAGGGTGACGATCTCGCCCTGATTGATCTCCACGTTGACGCTGTGCAGCGCCTGGATCTTGCCGTAGAAAGTGGAAACGTTTTCGAACTTCAGCATTTACGCTTCCCCCAGGTAGGCTTTGATCACGTCAGGGTTGTCGCGGATTTCCTCCGGCGTGCCATGGGCCAGGGGGGTACCCTGGTTGATCACCACGATATGGTCGGAAATGCTCATCACCAGCTTCATGTCGTGCTCGATCAACAGCACGGTGACGTTGTGCGACTCACGCAGGTAGGCGATCAGAGCCTTGAGGTCTTCGGTTTCCTTCGGGTTCAGGCCGGCTGCCGGTTCATCGAGCATGATGATGCGTGGCTGGGTCATCATGCAGCGGGCGATTTCCAGGCGGCGTTGCTGCCCGTAGGCGAGGGTGCCCGCGGTACGGTTGGCGAACTCGGTCAGGTTGACCTTCTCCAGCCAGTACTGCGCACGCTCCAAGGCTTCCTTCTCGCTGCGGCGGAAACTCGGGGTCTTGAACAGGCCGGCGAAGAAGTTGGTGTTGAGGTGGCGGTGCTGGGCAATCAGCAGGTTTTCCAGCGCTGTCATTTCCTTGAACAGGCGCACGTTCTGGAAGGTCCGCACCACGCCCTTGCGGGCGATCTGGTGGCCGGCCAGGCCCTGGATCGGCTGGCCATCGAGCAGGATGGTGCCGTCGCTGGGCTTGTAGAAGCCGGTCAGGCAGTTGAACACGGTGGTCTTGCCGGCGCCGTTCGGGCCGATCAATGCCACCACCTGTTTTTCCTTGACGGTCAGGGCCACGCCGTTGACCGCCAACAAGCCGCCGAAGCGCATGCTCAGGCCGCTGACTTGCAGAATTTCGCGGCTCATCGACGCAGCTCCATATGTGGACGTTGCATAGGCAGCAGGCCTTGCGGACGCCAGATCATCATCAACACCATCAGCGCACCGAACATCAGCATGCGGTATTCGCTGAACTCACGCATCAGCTCAGGCAGCAGGATCATCACGATGGCCGCGAGAATCACGCCCAGTTGTGAGCCCATGCCACCCAGCACGACGATGGCGAGGATTATCGCCGACTCGATGAAGGTGAACGACTCCGGCGTCACCAGACCTTGGCGCGCGGCGAAGAAGCTGCCGGCGAAACCGGCGAAGCAGGCACCCAGGGTGAATGCCGAGAGCTTGATCACGGTCGGGTTCAGGCCCAGAGCACGGCAGGCGATCTCGTCTTCACGCAGGGCTTCCCAGGCACGGCCGATCGGCATGCGCAGCAGGCGGTTGATCACGAACAACGCCAGCAGGGCCAGCAGCAGGGCCACCAGGTACAGGAAGATGACCTTGTTGATCGAGTTGTATTGCAGCCCGAAGAACTCGTGGAAGGTCTGCATGCCCTCGGCCGCACGGCGTTCGAAGGTCAGGCCGAAGAACTCCGGCTTGGGGATGTTGCTGATGCCGTTGGGGCCGCCGGTCCAATCGGTGAGGTTACGCAGGAACAGGCGGATGATCTCACCGAAACCGAGGGTCACGATCGCCAGGTAGTCTCCACGCAGGCGCAGCACCGGGAAGCCGAGCAGGAAGCCGAACGTGGCAGCCATCAGGCCGGCAATCGGCAGGCACACCCAGAAGCTCCAGCCCAGGTAATGCGAGAGCATGGCGTAGCTGTAGGCACCGACGGCATAGAAGCCCACGTAGCCGAGGTCGAGCAGGCCCGCCAGGCCGACCACGATGTTCAGGCCCAGGCCCAGCAACACGTAGATCAGGATCAGCGTGGCGATGTCGACCGCACCGCGAGAGCCAAAGAACGGCCATACCAGTGCCACCACGATCAACCCGATGATGACATAGCGCTGGGTCTTGGGCAGGGTGAGGTAGTTGCTGACTGCCGGGGGGATCAGCTTGCGATCCGATCGGCGGCCCATCACCGAGCTCCACTGCTTGTCGAACAGCACGCGCAGGAACATCAGCACGGAACACACGGCGATGATGCTGATGGTGAACGAGCCCTGACTGTGCACGACGAGGCTGATGCCGTCGATGCTCAGTTTCAGGCCCAGTACCGGGAAGGCCACGGCCCAGACCAGCAAGGCGCTGAAGAACGCCTGTTTGAGATTTCTGTTCATACTTTTTCAACCTCCGGGCGGCCCAGGATGCCGGTCGGCCGGAATAGCAGGACAAGAACCAACAAGCCGAATGCCACCACGTCCTTGTACTGGTCGCCGAAGATATCGGCACCGAACGCTTCGGCCACACCCAGCACCAGCCCGCCGAGCATGGCGCCCGGGATGCTGCCGATGCCGCCCAGCACCGCCGCGGTGAAAGCCTTCAGGCCCACCAGGAAACCGGCGTTGGGGTTGATCACCCCGTACTGCATGCTCAGCAGCACGGCCGCCACGGCAGCCAGGGCGGCACCGATGACGAAGGTGAGGGCGATGATGTTGTTGGTGTTGATGCCCAGCAGGTTGGCCATCTTGATGTCCTCGGCACAGGCGCGGCAGGCGCGGCCCAGGCGGGAACGAGAGATGAACAGGGTGAGCAGGGTCATGGCCACCAGGGTGACGACGAACACCAGGATTTGCATGTAGCTGATCAGTACTTCTTCAGCACCGCCTGGCCCGAAGGAGAAACTCCCGGGGATCAGGTTGGGGATGGACTTGTCCTTGGAGTCCTGCGAAAGCAAGACCGTGTTCTGCAGGAAGATCGACATGCCGATGGCAGAAATCAGCGGGATCAGACGGTTGCTGTTGCGCAGGGGGCGGTAGGCAACCCGTTCGATGCTGTAGCCATAGGCACTGGTGACGAAGATCGTCGCGACGAAGGCGACGGTCATCAGGATCGGCAGCGAATGGATACCCATCATGGCCAGGCCCGCGAGGGCGATGAAGGCCACGTAGGAACCGATCATGTACACCTCGCCGTGGGCGAAGTTGATCATGCCAATGATGCCGTACACCATCGTGTAGCCGATGGCGATCAAGGCATAGGTGCTGCCGATGGTCAATCCATTAACCAGTTGTTGGAAGAAATGGTAGATCTCAGGCATTACAGCGCTCCTAAAAACCTGATTTGCATTTCACTGGCAGGGGTACGGCCAGGAAACCGCGGGTGACGGTTTTAAGATTTTCAGGTGAACCTGCCCCCGGATCGCGGGGATCGGGCCCATGAACCTCATAAAACGAAGCCCACTGCTCGCACAGTGGGCTCGTAGGTCAGCTATTAGTCACGCAGTTACTGAGGGGAGACTTCGGTCTTCGGCTTGCCGAAGTGCCATTCGTAGACCACGAACTTGAAGTCTTTCAGGTCGCCTTTGTCGTCGAACGACAGGTCGCCGGTCGGGGTCTTGAAGGTGCCTTTGTGGATGGCCTCGGCCACCTTGTCGGTATCATCGGAACCGGCTTTCTTGATGCCTTGAGCGATCAGCTCGACAGCCGAGTAGGCAGGGAATACGAACGGGCCACTTGGGTCCTTGCCGTCAGCCTTGATGGCGTCGACGATCTTCTTGTTTGCCGGGTCTGCGTCGAACGACTTCGGCAGGGTGACCAGCAGGCCTTCGGAGGCGTTCTGGGCGATCTGCGAAATGGAGTCGTTACCCACGCCTTCCGGACCCATGAACTTGGCTTTCAGGCCTTTTTCCTGAGCCTGGCGCAGGATCAGGCCCAGCTCTGGGTGGTAGCCGCCGTAGTAGACGAAGTCGACATTGTTCTGCTTGAGCTTCTGGATGATCGAGGAGAAGTCCTTGTCACCCGCGTTCAGGCCTTCGAACACGGCAACCTTGGTGCCTTTGCTTTCCAGGGTCTGCTTGACGGCGGTGGCGATGCCTTCACCGTACTGCTGCTTGTCGTGCAGGACGGCAACGACCTTCGGCTTGACGTGGTCGGCGATGTAGTTGCCGGCGGCCGGGCCCTGGGCGCTGTCCAGGCCGATGGTGCGGAAGATCAGCTTGTAGCCACGGGCGGTGATTTCCGGCGAGGTGGCGGCCGGGGTGATCATGATCACGCCTTCGTCTTCGTAGATGTCGGACGCTGGCTGGGTGGAGCTGGAGCACAGGTGGCCGACTACGAACTTGACGCCGTCGTTGACCACTTTGTTGGCGACTGCCACGGCCTGTTTAGGGTCGCAGGCGTCGTCGTATTCCTTGGCTTCGAGCATCTTGCCATCCACGCCGCCCGCGGCGTTGATATCCTTGATGGCTTGCTTGGCGCCGATGAACTGCATGTCGCCGTACTGGGTCACGGGACCCGTCTTGGGACCGGCGATGCCGATCTTGATGGTATCGGCGGCAAACGAATGGCTGGCTACCCCGGCCAGTACCATTGCGGCGAACAGCTTGGAAATCTTGATCATAGTGCTCCACTCATTCTGTTGTAATTCTTATAGTCCTGGCGGCCAGGGCTACAGACCGGGCGGGATTTGCGGCGTGGCCATGCCAACGCGCTAGCCCACCTTCCCCCGGAACATGTCCCGGAACTGTACCGGTACAGTGTAGAGCGCTGTTCGAGCGCTTGAAAAGCGGTCGAAAAGTGCGTCTTTCCTGCGTTGTCGCTTGATCGACAGAAAGATACAGAAAGGCGCCATCAAACTGCCTGCATCTGCGACCCCGTCCCACAACTTCGGGGCCAATCGACCAAATTACATATTTGAAACCGGGTTTTTCTGCAAAAATGCCGGCCTTTTTATTGACCGATTTTTTGCGGATACCACCCATGACTGATCAAACAAGCACCCTCTATGCCAAATTGCTTGGCGAGACGGCAATCATCGAGTGGAAAGCGCTGGAGCGTTTTTGGGCCAAGGGTGACCTGATTTGGGTCGACCCCAGCCTTGACCTGATCGCCGTTGCCGAGGCGATGGCCGAGAATCGCAGCGAGATCTTCGCCAAGTGGCGTAGTGATGGCACTGTTGGGCCGGTGTCGGCCGAGCAGGCATTGGACCTGCAAAGCCGCGACCCAGAGATCTGGGCGGTGGTGGTTTCACCGTTCATCGTGATTCAGGTGAAGGGCCAGGAAGAGGCGTGATCTTTTTTAGTGCGCAAAAATACGCATCAGCGCCGTTTTGGTGCTTGAAAGCAATCAAGACGGGTAGAGGGAAGTAACAATTCGGCGTGGCGGTAACAGTTTACGGGATGCGTAATGTGGCCATCGTTCTGCCAGGCGCCACCGGGACCGTCGCCAGCCTGGGAAATGTTCGAATCAGTCAGGAGTTTATCGATGAGCACTGCACTACCTTCGCTTGGATTCGCCGGCATCGGCCTGATGGGCCTGCCCATGTGCCGCCGCCTGCTGGCAGCGGGTTATCCGCTGACGGTATGGAACCGCAGCCCGGACAAGTGCGTTGCACTGGTCGCTGCTGGCGCGCGCCTGGCCAGCAGCCCGGCCGAATTGTGCCGTGACAGCGACATGGTGCTACTGTGCCTCGCCGACACGGCGGTGGTGCGTGAAGTGGTGTTCGGCGAGCAAGGCATTGCCCAGGGCGGGCGCAGCGGCCAGTTGTTGATCGATTTCTCTAGCCTGGAACCCACCGCCACCCGTGAAATGGCTGCCGAACTGGCAGCACTGTGCGGCATGGCCTGGCTGGATGCACCTGTCTCTGGCGGTACCCCCGGTGCCGAGGCGGGCACGCTGGCGATCATGGTGGGCGGTGAAGCGGCCGATCTGCAGCGTGCACGCCCGGTGCTGCAGGTGCTTGGTCAGCGCGTGACGCATATGGGCGCGGTAGGCACGGGGCAGGTGACCAAGGCTTGCAACCAGATGATCGTAGCGTGCAATGCCCTGGTAATTGCAGAGGTGGTGGCATTGGCTGAACAGTCGGGCGTGGACGCGACGCTGATCGCTGAAGCGCTGGCGGGTGGCTTTGCCGATTCCAAACCATTGCAGATTCTTGCGCCGCAAATGGCCGAGAGCCGCTTCGAGCCAATCAAGTGGCACGTACGCACGCTGCTCAAGGACCTAGATGGTGCGGTCAAGTTTTCCCGCGAGCAAGGCTCGGCGACGCCGCTCAGTGGCCTTGCCGCGCAACTGATGCGCTTGCACGGTAGCCAGGGTTACCTGCAAAAAGATCCGGCGACCCTGGTAGAGCTGTACCGCAACAAGGTGTGATCCGGCCGTTCTGGCGCTGCAACCGCTCCAGCAGTGGGCGCAACTCGGGCAGCGGTACGGGGCGCCCCAACAGGTAGCCCTGCAGGTAGTCGCAGCCATGGCTTTCGAGGAATGCCTGCTGTTCGGCGGTTTCCACGCCCTCGCTGACTACCCGTAGGTGCAGGGTATGCGCCATGGCGATGATCGCCTGGACAATTTCCCTGTCTTTCTGGCTGCCCGGTACATCCTGCAGAAAGGTGCGGTCGATCTTCAGCACATCCAGCGGCAGGCGCTTGAGGTAGGCCAGTGACGAATAGCCGGTACCAAAATCATCGATCGAAAGTGCCACCCCCAAAGCCCTGACGCGTTTGAGCAGGCTGACCGTGCGCTGGATATCGCCCACCAGGGCGTTCTCGGTCACTTCCAGCTCCAGGTGGCGCGGCGCAAGGCCTGCGTGGAACAGCGCCTTTTCTACTTCGTTAGGCAGTTCGTCGTGGCTGAGGGTGACTGCCGAGCAATTGACCGTGACCTTGACCTCGCCGTAGCCGTGGCGCTGCAAGTGGGCCAGGTCGGCACAGGCATGGCGCAGCATCCACAGATCAAGGTCGATGATCAGGCCGTTGGCTTCGGCAATGCCGACAAAACGGTCGGGCCCGAGCAGGCCGTGTTGAGGATGCTGCCAGCGTACCAGCGCTTCCAGTTTGGCCACTTGCCCGCTGCGCAGGTCGAAGATCGGCTGGTAGTGCACACACAGCCCGCGCTCCTCGAGCAGGGCCAGGCGCAGCTCTTCTTCCAGTTGCAAGGCGATCGACGCGCGAGCCTTCAGGCTGTCATTGAAGAAATTCAGGCTGTTGCGCCCGTTGTCCTTGGATTGGTAGAGGGCCAGGTCGGCATGCTTTAGCAGCTCTTCGGCTGTGCTGCCATCGTCCGGGAAGATACTTATACCAATGCTGGTGGTCATGACCATGCGCCGCCCGCCCAGGTCGATGGGCTCTTTCATCCGATGCATGATGCGCTGTGCCAGGTGGCGGGCTTCGTCGCGGCTGTTCAGACTGGTGACCACACAGAACTCGTCGCCACCAAAGCGCGCAACCAGGTCGTGGTTGCGGGTAGCGGCCTTGATGTGGTTGGCGATCACCTTGAGCAGCTCGTCACCGGCATCGTGGCCAAGGCTGTCATTGATACGCTTGAAATGGTCGATGTCGAGGAACATGACGGCCAGGCGGTTTTCGCTGGCCTGATGTTCGACCAGGCGCTCGGCGAATACCTGGTTGAATCCGCGGCGGTTGAGCAGGTTGGTCAGGGCATCATAGTGCGCCGCTTGCTGCAGCGAAGCGCGGGCCTGGTCCAGTTGGCTGAGCAGTACGCTGACCCGGCGCAGGTCGTGCTCCTTGCTTTGCAGCTTCTTGTCGGCCAGTGCGGCGCTGATGCTGGCGCCACTGATCAGCAGGGTGATGAAGCCGATGCCCAGTCCCAGCTGCAGGCTGTTGTCGCCAGACGGCAGGCGCAGTGCGGTATCGGCAGGGATGACCAAGGTCATGGCCGACATCGCGGTGAAATGAGTGGCGACGATGCCGCCCGCCATCAGCAGGCTGGCGCCGTACTTCATGGCTTGGTACAGGGTGCCGCTGCCATTGCGCAAGTAGCGGGCCAGGTACAGCGAGGTCAGGGCGGTGAGCAGGGCAATGGCGGCAGAGGCAAGTAGCAAGCCGGTTTGGTAGTACTGGCGGGCACCCGTTTCCATCGCGGCCATGCCGACAAAATGCATGAGGATGATGCCCAGGCCAATCAGCCCGGCGCTCGGCACGAAATGGTGCGCGCGCATGTTGCTGCGTTCGAGGCTGTGCATGGCCAACCAGGCCACGCCCAGTGCGATGAGCAGCGAAAGAATGGTCAGGGATACGTCGTAGTGCACATCCACCGGGGCCCGAAAGGCCAGCATGCTGATGAAGTGCATGGCCCATATGCCGCCTGCCAGGCAGCAGGCTCCGAGCATGTTCCATTGCCGGTGGGCGGTGGGGTCGTCGCTGTGGGACTGACGTTCGGCCATGTCGAGCGTGGCGAAACAGGCCGCGCAAGCAACGAAATAGGCGAGCAGAACCAAGAGCGGTTCATGACGGCAGTCGATGACGATGCGCCCGGTTGCGGGAAGATCGGCGAACAGTTGCAGCCCCAGCCATTCCATGGAATGCCTCTTGATCGAGTCTTCACTCGTCTGCGCTACAACCCTGTGCAGACTGTCCAGAGGCAGTATAGGAAGGAGTACTTAAGCCTTCCTGACTAATGGCACAATGATTTCTACGATTTGGTTATAACTCCAATCGCAGTGAGGAATAAATCTGGGGCCCTAGTGCCTTCCTGTGGGAGCGGGCGAGCCCGCGAAGCATCCACTGCGGTGGATGCCACCGGCTTCGCCGGTGTTCGCGGGCGTGCCCGCTCCCACAAGGGGCGCGGGGCCTGCGTTAGCCAGCCACCAGCACGCGAATGGCTTCCAGGCGCAGGGCGGCCTTTTCCAGCATTGCCATGCCATCTTCGCGCCGCTTGCGCAGGGCGTCGATTTCGCTGTCACGCACACTTGGGTTGACCGCCTGCAATGCCACCAGGCGCGCCAGCTCTTCGTCGGCCTCGGCTGCCAGGCGGCGCTGGGCTTCGGCCACGCGCTCGTTGTGGGCCGGCAGGATCTTCTCCTCGCCGCCACTGATACGCTTGGCCAGCACATCGCGCTGGGCCTGGACGAACTTGTTGGCGCTGGCGCGCGGTACGCTCTCGAGCTGGTCGTTGAGGGTTTCGAAGGCCACGCGTGACGCCAGGTCGTTGCCATTGGCATCGAGCAGGCAGCGCAGTGCTGCCGGCGGCAGGTAGCGGCCCAGTTGCAGGCTGCGGGGTGCCACCACCTCGCTGACGAACAGCAGTTCAAGCAGTACGGTGCCTGGTTTGAGCGCTTTGTTCTTGATCAACGCCACGGCGGTATTGCCCATCGAGCCTGACAGCACCAGATCCATGCCACCCTGCACCATCGGGTGCTCCCAGGTGAGGAACTGCATGTCCTCGCGTGACAGCGCTTGGCCACGGTCGTAGGTGATGGTCACGCCTTCATCGTCGCCCAGCGGGAAGCTGGCATCGAGCATCTTCTCGCTCGGCTTGAGGATCAGTGCGTTCTCTGAATGGTCTTCGCTGTCGATGCCGAAGGCGTCGAACAGGGTTTCCATGTAGATCGGCAGGGCGAACTGGTCGTCTTGTTCGAGAATGGCCTCGACCAGCGCCTGACCTTCGCCGGCGCCGCCGGAATTGAGTTCCAGCAGGCGGTCACGGCCAGTGTGCAGTTCGGCTTCCAGGCGCTCGCGTTCGCTGCGGGCGTCGGCCACCAGGGTATTCCAGGCCTTGTTTTCGCCGCCTTCGAGCAGCGGCAGCAGGCGTGGGCCGAACTGGTGCTGCAGGGCATTGCCGGTGGGGCAGGTATTGAGGAAGGCGTTGAGGCCTTCGTGGTACCACTGGAACAGGCGCTCTTGCGGGCTGTCCTGCAGGTACGGGATGTGCAGCTGGATAGTGTGCTTCTGGCCGATCCGGTCAAGGCGGCCGATGCGCTGTTCGAGCAGGTCGGGGTGCGCCGGCAGGTCGAACATCACCAGGTGATGAGCGAACTGGAAGTTGCGGCCTTCGCTGCCGATTTCCGAGCAGATCAGCACCTGGGCGCCAAACTCTTCATCGGCAAAGTAGGCAGCGGCACGGTCGCGCTCGAGGATGCTCATGCCTTCATGGAACACCGAGGCCGGGATGCCGGAGCGCACGCGCAGGGCGTCCTCCAGGTCCATGGCGGTTTCGGCGTGGGCGCAGATCACCAGTACTTTGGTGCGCTTGAGCATCTTCAGGGTGTCGATCAGCCAGTCGACGCGTGGGTCGAAACGCCACCAGCGCTCGTCATCGGCCACTTCACCCTGGGCCTGGAAGGCAACTTCCGGGTACAGCTCGGCGTGCTCACCGGCTGGCAGGTTGCGGTATTGCTCGGGCGTGGGCAGCGGGTAGGGGTGCAACTGACGCTCGGGGAAGCCCTGGATCGCCGCACGGGTGTTACGGAACAGCACGCGGCCGGTGCCGTGGCGATCCAGCAGCTCGCGAATCAGCCGCGCGCTGGCCTGGGTGTCGCCGTCGCTGACTGCCGCCAGCAGGGCTTCGCCTTCGGCACCCAGGAAGCCCAGGATGGTGGCGTGGGCCTTGGGCGACAGGCGGCCTTCGTCGAGCAGTTCCTGCACCGCCTCGGCTACCGGGCGGTAGTGCTCGCTCTCGGCGCGGAAAGCGGCCAGGTCGTGAAAACGGTTGGGGTCGAGCAGGCGCAGGCGGGCGAAGTGGCTGTCCTGGCCAAGCTGCTCGGGGGTGGCGGTCAGCAGCAGTACGCCCGGAATCACTTGGGCCAGTTGCTCGACCAGGCCGTATTCGGCGCTGACCTGGTCTTCGTGCCAGACCAGGTGGTGGGCTTCGTCGACTACCATCAGGTCCCAGCCAGCGGCAAACAGCGCGTCCTGGGCCTTTTCGTCGTCGACCAGCCACTCCAGGGCAATCAACGCCAGCTGGGCATCCTCGAACGGGTTGCTGGCGTCGCTTTCGATGAAGCGCTCGGCGTCGAACAGCGCCACTTGCAGATTGAAACGCCGGCGCATTTCCACCAGCCACTGGTGCTGGAGGTTTTCCGGCACCAGGATCAGTACGCGGCTGGCGCGACCCGACAGCAGCTGGCGGTGAATGACCAGGCCGGCTTCGATGGTTTTTCCCAGGCCCACTTCGTCGGCCAGCAGAACGCGTGGGGCGCTGCGGTCGGCGACTTCGCGGGCAATGTGCAATTGGTGGGCGATGGGCTGTGCGCGGCAACCGCCCAACCCCCACAGTGCCGACTGCATTTGCTTGCTGGTGTGCTGCAGGGTGTTGTAGCGCAGGCTGAACCACGACAGTGGGTCTATCTGCCCGGCGAACAGGCGGTCGCTGGCCAGGCGGAACTGAATGAAGTTCGACAACTGGGTTTCAGGCAGGGTGCGAGGCTGGTTCTGCCCGTCCAGGCCGTGGTAGACCATCAGCCCGTCGATGTCCTCGACCTCGCGAACGGTCAGCTTCCAGCCCTCGAAGTGGGTGATCTGGTCACCTGGCGAGAAGCGCACGCGGGTCAGCGGCGCGTTGCGCAGGGAATACTGGCGGGTGTCGCCAGTGGCCGGGTAGAGCACGGTCAACAGGCGGCCATCCTGCGCCAGGATGGTACCCAGGCCGAGCTCTGCTTCGCTGTCGCTGATCCAGCGTTGCCCCGGTTGATACTGCTGCGCCATACTGCCTGAACTCCCGCGATGAAAAAGCCGATTATGTTAACGGATCGGCCGGTCAGACCAAAGTGCCGAGAGCACCGAAAGGTATCGAAAGGCACAGTCTAGTCGTTTCATCGCCCTGCACAGCGCCGCCGACGAGGGCCCCGGATCAACATGTCTGCCAAGCACCGCTGGATCAGCGCTTCGATGGCCGTGGGCAGCCTGGTGCTGCTGAGCGCCTGCGAGCAGAAAAACTTTGAGACATTGCCCCCCATTCCGATGGAGCAGCTTGAGGTACTGGGCGTGCAGACGCCGATAAAGAGCGTGCACTTTCGTGACAGTGACGGCGAAGGGCTGCTGGTCCTGAGCCGCAGCGATGGCCAGGCCAGCGACCTGGAAAGCGAACAGGAAGTGGACAAGGTGGTGCTCAAGGCCACCTTGTACGGGCGCACGGCCGAGAGCGACGCCTTCAAGGCGCGTTGGCAGGTCGAGCAGGAAACGACCTGCCCGGGGCTGGACCTGGATGTGGACTTCTATAATGACGTCAGTGATGTCAGCGACCTGAACAAGAATGGGGTGGCCGAGATAACGGTGGCCAGCCATGCATTCTGCGGCGGCGGTATCGACCCGCATGACATCGCCATCGAAATGCGTGAAGGGCAGGCCAGTTACACCATTACCGGCCAGTCGCTGATCACCCCGGCGGGCGAGGAACCGATCGGTGGTGAGCGCGAGGACAGCGCTTCGCTGAAATCCGCGCCGCAGGTATTGCGCGATCATATGGATGCGGTTTGGCAGCAGGTGTACAAGCGGCCCTGGAGCGAGGCCAGCCCGCCAGTCGACGACGAGCCGGGTGACGAAGCCGAGTAAATGTTGTCCATGACATCAAGGTAAAGCTGCGCCTGCCGATACAGTGGGCATAGGAGAACGCCCATGCTGCCGCCGATCATTCCGCTCAGTGCCGCCCCGGTCACCTCGCAACAGGACCCGGTCAAGCCGACCCCTGACATCAAGCCGGTGGTGCCGACGCAGCCTGCGTCCGGCGAAAGTGCCATTGACCTCAAGCGCCAGCGCGACCCGCAGGAGCAGGTATTGTTGCTGCGCGATGAACAGCGCCGCCAGCAGCAACGCCGGAACAAGGGCGAGCAGGAACGCTACGATGCCGTCCCGGGTGACGAGGTCAATGCCGACAATACCGTGCCGGTAGCGCCATTGATGGGCGAGCATGTACGCCAAGGACTGCTGGTGGACATCGAAGTCTGATACGGGGCTGGTCAGCGCCTGCGCCTGGCTTCATCATGCAATTCTCTGTTGATCGTCGAGCCCACCCCATGAGCCAAGACAACCTCATCGATTTCGATGCCGAACGTGCCAAGCGCGCCCACGACCTCAAGGAAAAGCGGCTGAACGAAATGCGCAATGCTTTCGAGCAGGCCCTGCCATTGAGTACCAGCAAGAAAAAGAAGCCCAAGGGCAAACCTAAGAAGCGTTGAAACTTGACGCAGGTCAACCCTGCGCCCCCCTCGCGTGCCCGGCCTCGGGCACCATTGACACTGATCAATTTTCCCCGCCGCCACATTGGTTAACGTGTACCCATCGGACAACGGCAAACGAATGGGGAGGCCAGCATGTTCTTCGACAACGTGGTTATCGCCGGTGTGGTAACGGTCGGGCTGATGGTCGCCTTCTTTGCCGGTCTGGGCATTTTCATCTGGAAGGACTCGAACAAGCGCAAGCCGCGCTGACCTTCCGGGTACACGAGCACGCAAGGCATTTAGGGCGACTTCGGTCGCCCATTTTTTTTGCCTGCATTTTTTATTGTCTGAGCTGTCCCTTTCAGTGCAGGCTAATCGAATATACATGATTAGCTAGCTAATTAATCGTTTCCGCTTTATCCTGCTCATCATTGTCTATCTTTTCAGCAAGACTTTTCCCCGCAAGGTCCGCCTCGTGCCCATCACCTTTCAGGCCCTGTTCACGCCCAGCAGCCTCGCCCTCAAGTTTGCCATCAAGACCCTGCTCGGGGGCGGCCTGGCGTTGTGGCTGGCGATGCGCTGGGGGCTGGAGCAACCCTCCTGGGCATTGATGACCGCTTTCATCGTCGCCCAGCCGCTATCGGGCATGGTGGTGCAGAAAGGCTTGGCGCGGTTGGCCGGCACGTTGGTCGGCACAGTCATGTCGGTGCTGTTCATCGGTCTGTTCGCTCAGACCCCCGGCCTGTTTCTGCTTACCTTGGCGCTTTGGCTTGCGTTGTGTACCGCCGCGTCCACCCAGTTGCGCAGCGCCTGGGCCTATGCCTTCGTGCTGGCCGGCTACACCGCGGCGATCATTGCCTTGCCGGCCATTGACCACCCCCTGCAGGTATTCGACCAGGCCGTGGCTCGCTGTACCGAGATCTGCCTGGGGATTTTCTGTGCAACAGCCAGCAGTGCCTTGCTCTGGCCCATGCGGGTCGAGCAGCAACTGGGCGGGCAGGCGCGGCAGGCCTGGCAGAACGGCCTGCAGGCCGCCGGTGCCATGCTGGGCGGAGAGGACGAGGCGCGCAAAGGCCTGCTGGAAAGCCTGGGGCGCATCGTTGCCATCGACAGCCAGCGTGAACATGCCTGGTTCGAGGGCAATCGCGGGCGCCAACGTGCCCGTGCCATTCGTGGCCTTAGCCAGAAACTGATGGTGCTGTTGCGTATTTCCCGTTCGGTGCGCCGCCAGTGGCGGCAACTGGATGAGGGCGAGATCGAGCACCTGACGCCTTGGTTGCAGGAAGTGCGCACGCTGCTGGCCCAACCCGATCAGCCCAGCCTTTTGGTGTTGCGTCAGCGTATCTGGGATGCCGCCCACGATGAGCAGATCAGTTCGGCGGAGCACTTCTGCCTGGCGCGCATGGCCCTGCTATTGGACTATGCCATGGCCGCCAGCCAGGCACTTGAGGATGTGGAGGCGGGCAGGGCGCCCAAGGACGTGTCCCAGGGGCTGGCCGCGCACCGAGACTGGTCGCTGGCCTTGCTGTTCGGCTCGCGCAGCGCGCTGGCCTTCCTGGTAATGAGTGGTTTCTGGCTGGCCACGGCCTGGCCTTCGGCCCCGGGTGGCCTGGTGCTGACCTGCGTGGTCTGCAGCCTGTTCGCCAGTCGCGAGAACGGCGCACAGATTGGCCTGAGTTTCCTGCGCGGGATATTCCTGGCGATACCGGCGGCGTTTGTGGTCGGGCAGATCATGCTGCCGCAATGGAGCAGCTTCGCCATGCTCTGCCTGGGCATGGGCGTACCACTGTTTCTTGGTGCACTGGGCATGGCCCATCCGCGTACCGGGGCTACGGCCACTTCCTATTGCCTGCACTTCATTGTGCTGGTGTCGCCGCTCAACGCCATGCAGTTCGGCGTGGCGACCATGCTGAACAGTGCCCTGGCCATGCTGGTGGGGGTGTCGGCAGCGGTCATGGCCTTCCGCTTGCTGGTGTTCCGCCACCCGGCCTGGCTGGGCCGGCGCTTGCGTGCGGCCACGCAGAACGACCTGGTGCGCCTGACTCGGCGCGACCTGCGAGGGGCTGACAGCTGGTTTGGCGGGCGCATGGCCGACCGGCTGATGCAACTGGCGCGGCATGCCAGTGAATTGCCGGAAGGCGAACGCAAACGCTGGGATGACGGCCTGCACGGGCTGGATATCGGCGACGAACTGGTACACCTGCGCATGTGCCTGGCGGTCGCCCAGGCCCCTTTGGGGCGGGCCGAGCGCGAGTACCTGCAACACGTGGAGGCAGTGCTGGCCAAAGGGCCGGCTGCCGGGCGTGGGCAGCGGCTGGATGCTGCCAGTGAGCAGTTCATTGCGGCCTTGCGTCGGCTACCCGCCAGCGACCCGCTTCGCCTGGCCGAGGGAGCGGTACTGCAATTGCAGAAAAGCTGGGGCAAATGGTGCCGCTGGCAGGAGGACACCCATGGGTTTGCGTGAGTGGGAAGTGGGCGGTGTGCTGCTCAGCCCGTTTCTGCTTTATGTGTTGTTGGCGCTGCTGCTCACCGGCCTGCTGCGCCTGGTGGTGCATGCCACACCGTTGGGGCGCTGGATCTGGCATGAAGCGCTGTTCGACGCAGCGCTGTTCGTCTGTGTGCTGTTCCTGGTGGTACGCCTGTCTGGGACTTTATAAAGGAGTGTTTCGATGCGTGCGGCCGTACGTATTCTGGTGACCCTGTGTGTGGTGGCCCTGGCCGTGTTGGCCGGCTACCAGCTGTGGCAGTACTACATGCTCACCCCATGGACGCGCGATGCCCGTGTACGCGCCGATGTGGTGGTGATTGCGCCTGACGTGTCTGGCTGGGTTCGCGAACTCAAAGTCCATGACAACCAGCAGGTCAAGGCTGGCGACTTGTTGATGAGTATTGACCGCGAGCGCTTCCAGGCCGCGTTCGATCAGGCCAGCGCGGTGACCGAGACTCGCGCCCAGCAACTGCGCTTGCGCGAGCGTGAAGCAGCGCGGCGTACTGCCTTGGGGCCAGAGGCGATCAGTGCCGAGTTGCGTGAAAACGCCCAGATCAATGCCGCCATCGCGCGTGGCGAACTGCATGAAGCCGAGGCGCAGTTGCAGGTGGCCAGGATCAACCTGGCGCGCAGTGAGGTGCGGGCACCGCGCAGCGGGCATATCACCAATCTGCGTCTGGCCGAAGGCAATTATGTGAACACCGGGGAATCGGTGATGGCACTGGTGGATGATTCGACGTTCTACATCCAGGCCTATTTCGAGGAAACCAAGCTGCCGCGCATTCGCGTTGGGGACACTGTGAAGGTGTGGCTGATGGGCACGGGTGAACCGATGCAGGGACACGTGGAGAGCATCAGCCGCGGCATCACCGACCGCAACAGCAACCCGGACAGCCAGTTGCTGCCGGAGGTAGAGCCGACTTTCAACTGGGTGCGACTGGCCCAACGCATACCCGTGAGGATTCGCCTGGATCAGGTGCCGGAAGGGCTGACCTTGAGTGCGGGGATGACGGCGAGTGTGCAAGTGCACGAGGACCGCGACCCGCAGTGATGGTGCTGCCTCATTAGACAGAAATGAAATGTTCGAAGCGGTAAAGCCGGGTCGTGTGGTGAAGGCCGTACAGCTCGAGTTCGCCGACGACGTCGGTCAAACACGAAAAAACTTGGCGAGCGGCCGGCCAGTTGCGTTAGGCTGCCGTTGTGAGTTGCCCGACAGAGGTAACCCTTTTCCCGCCTGGCGTGCGTATCTTCCGATTTCATTGCGAGGTTACGTCATGGCCATCACTTCCCAGGATATCTGCAACGCCGCCGATCAGCTAAAAGGCTTTGTCGGTTTTCACGGCAAGCGCGGTGTTCATATCGTGCGTTTCTCCGAGGACGCGTTCGGCATGGACGTGGCCGACGCCAGTATCACCCCCTGCAGCGAGTTTGTCTGGCGGCCCGAGCAAGGGCAGCGCATGGTGTTGTGCCGCGAACGGCTGTCGCTGTTGTTGGATCAGCACGTGGATGACCGCTTGAACATTGGTGAACCGCTGCGCGCCTACCTGCGCCGCTGTGATCTGCCCGAAATCGTGGCGCAGCGCAGCCTGCAGCAGCACTCCCAGCCTTTTTAGGAGCAAGGCCACGTCTACAAGGGCTGTGCAGTGCTTTGGGAGGTTTGGTGCAATAACGCCGCCAACCCTGCGCTGTCCAGGGGCATGCTCAGGTAATAGCCCTGTACTTCATGGCAGCGGTCCTTTTCCAGCGCCTTGAGTTGATGTTCGCTTTCCACGCCTTCGGCTGTCACTGTCAGCCCCATCGCCTCGCCCAGGTTGATAATGGCCTGGACCACAGCGCGGTCGCTGCCGCCGTTGTTGTTCAGGCCGCTGATGAAGCGCTTGTCGATCTTGATGCTGTCGAACGGGTAAGTACGCAGGTAGCCCAACGACGAATAGCCGGTGCCGAAATCATCCATGTTCAGGCGCACCCCTAACTCCTTGAGCGACAGCATGGTGCCTAGCGCGCCCTCGATGTCGTTGAGCATCACATTCTCGGTAATCTCCAGTTCCAACCGCTGGGCGGGGAAGGCTGTGTCGAGCAAAATTTCGCGCACGTCGGCTACCACATCGCTGCGCAAGAACTGCGCAGGCGACAGGTTGACCGAAACCAGCACGTCGGCTGGCCAGTCATGGGCAGTGCGGCAAGCTTCGCGAAGCACCCAGCGGCCCAGCGCAACAATGATGTCGCTCTGCTCGGCCAATGGAATGAAGGTGTCCGGCCCCAGTAACCCCTCCTGTGGGTGCCGCCAGCGCACCAAGGCCTCGACCGCGACGATACGCAGGTCGTCGAGGCGGTAGCGCGGCTGGTAATGCAACTCGAACTCCTCATTGCGCAGGGCCCGGCGCAGGTCATTCTCCAGCTGGCGGCGATACTGGATCTGCTGGTTCATTTCGGCAACGAAGTAGCGCCATGTGTTCTTTCCATCGGCCTTGGCCTGGTACAGGGCGATGTCGGCGCAGCGGATCAGCTCCCCTGCATCGAAGCCCTGATTACGCGTCTGGGCAACGCCAATGCTGGCACCGATGTGCAGCGGCTGGCTTTCGAAGACGATGGGTTGCTGCAGCAGGCCGATCAGGCGCGCACAGAAGCGGTCGATCTCGCTGCTGTTGTCCATGCCGCTGAGTACCAGGATGAACTCGTCGCCGCCCAGGCGCGCGACCAGGTCGCCATCGCGGGTGGTGTCGCGCAGGCGCGTTGCAACTTCTTGCAGAACGGCATCTCCGGCAGCATGACCGAGCGAGTCGTTGATCGGCTTGAAGTTGTCCAGGTCGAGCAACAACAAGGTCAGCGGCGGTGAATCACTGCCGCGCAACAAGGCCTGCTCCAGGTGCCGGGCGAGCTTGTTGCGGTTGGCCAGCCCGGTCAGTGGGTCGTGCAGCGAAAGGTGCTGGATGCGCGCGTGGGCGTCGACTTCGTCGGTGATATCGCTGGCGGTACCCCGAAAACCGATGACCTTGCCATCGCGCCAGATAGCGCGGGCGGATATCCGGCAGTAGCGGTTCTGGCCATTCTGGTCGCGGTAAGTGCAGCGCAGGTTGGCCAATTGCTGCGGGTCAGCGGTAGCCAGGGCGTCGAGCCAAGGTGACAACGGCGTGGTGTCGCAGGCCAGCAACTGGTTGAGCGGGTGGCCCAGCCAGCCGTCCACCGGGTAGCCGGTGACGTTGGCGAAGCGTTGCGACAGGTAGGTCACCCGTTGGTGCCGGTCGGTTTCCCAGATCCAGTCGGATGCCGACTCGGCCACCGCGCGGAAACGCTGCTCGCTGGCCTCCACGGCCTGGTTGCTTTGTTGCAGATGCACGAGCGTGAGGCCGATTGCCCGGGAGCTGCGCAAGGCATGACGGAACAGGTACAGCATCACCAGGCCAAGTATCAGTAGTGCGCACAACAGTGCTGGCAACACTGCCCGCAGCATCTGTTGCCCCGGCAGCGGGCTGTTCCAGGTCAGATGGTAGCCGGTGTCGCCCAGGTCGATGCGCAGGTGGTTGTGATCCTGCCTATCCTCCTTTTCCACGTGCATGCCGGTCAGGCCGGCGCCTTTGCCCAACTGCGCCAGTTTGCTTTCGGTGAGCTGGTCAATGAACAGCATTACCGGCGCCTGGCTCACCTCGCTGTCGGTAACCTCCCGGTCCGGGCGCACGGCTGCTGCACTGAGTGCGGCCGGCCAGCCATTGAACAGCACGAAACGGGTGACCTGCTCGCGTGAAATCGCCGCCGCGCGGGCCTGTTCGATGATCGGCTGCAGTGGTGTGTCTATATAGGTGTCGGCGCCTGCCTGGCTGAGCTGTCCTTTGAACAAGGCATAGGTGGTGCGGTCGTTTTCCACTACGAACACCCCTTCGTAGCCGCTGGCGCTGTACAGCGACTCGCCTATGTTTTTTTCCTCGTAGGCCCATTGCCAGTCGGCTTCGCCCGACAAGTGCTCGAAGGCTGCATCCCATACGGCATAGCTGGACAGAAACTGGCGCGAGGCGAGCAGCCGTTGTTCCAGCGCCTGGTTCGCATGGAAGGCGCTACGCTGGCGCTCCTGTTGGTCGAGCGTGCGGGCGATATTGAACAGAGCGCCGAGAATGATCAGGCAAGCCAGGCCGAACACTGCGCTGAAACCGGCAATGAGGTGGCGCACCTGAAAGCGCGGTGTGGGGCTAGCGGGTGGAAGCTTGGCGGTCCTGGCCATGCGCGAGCGGCTCCTTCAGGCAACCTCCCGCCAGGCAGTCAGGAAGGAGGTTCAATCAGGATAGGCCAGCCTGAGCGCGGCAGCTTCACCACGGGCAAAATTGACCTGATCGCGGCCAGCGTGCTTGGCGATGTACAGCGCCTTGTCCGCCTGTTCGAGCCAGTGCTCGGGGGACTCGAGGTTGGCCTCGAAGGGTGACAGGCCGATACTCAGGCTGATGCGCAGGTGCGGTAACTGTGGGTTGCGGTAGCTGGAAACCCGCTCGCGCAGACGCTCCATGGCTTGGCAGGCCTGGGCTTCGCTGGTTTCGGGCAGGATCACGCAGAACTCGTCGCCGCCGTAACGTCCGGCCTGGTCGCCCTCGCGCAAACTGCGCCGCAGCTCAGCACTGAGCTGGCGCAGTACACAGTCGCCGACCACATGGCCAAAGGTGTCGTTGATGGTCTTGAAGTGATCGATGTCGATCAGGGCAATCACCGCGTGCCCCTGTTGTTGCTTGCACGCCTGGAACTTGAGCTGCAGCAGGTCCTTCCAGGCACCGTGGTTGAACAGCCCGGTCAGGCTGTCGGTCAGGCTCAGGGCGCTCAGCCGGCGCTTGTGGTCGCCCAGCTTGATCGCAAGCTGGTAGCACACCCAGCCCAAGGCCAGCGGGTACAGCGCCAGCATGGGCAGGCACGCATAGACCTGCAGGGGCGTGGCGGTCAATTGCAAGCCAGGGCCGAGCAGCAGGATGGCGGCGAGCATGCCAGCCAGTTGCGCGAGCACCCCGCGAAAGACCATGCGCTTGCCGCCGGCGGCGACGTTGTTCATCGTCATCATCGCCAGCACGGTCACGCTGGGCAGCGGGTTGAAGTGCATGGCGGCGGTCCAGAACCCGCCCATCAGGGAGTCCAGCAGGAGGTTGCGCTGTTCCGCCTGGTAAGGCGTTGTCGAGCGGGCAGCCCACAGGTAGGCCACGTGCGGCCACAGTAGACCATTGAACAGTACCAGCAGCCATGCCCAGGAGGGGGGCGACAGCGGCGCAATGGCCGCCATGACAGTGAACAGGCCGATTCCCAGGCCAATGACCCGCGGCAGGTAGATGCGCTTGACGAATGAAAGTCCTTTGCCGTTGCGGTTATCCATAGTGCTCACAGTTTTCTGTCGGTGTACCGTTCATCGCATAACACGCATGAATATTGTTGAACAGTGTGTCATCGGCGAGAAATGACCTTGCAAGCCAATTCACGGTTGATTCGATCACTGTGGTGGGCAGCCGATTACCAGGCTCAGGTGCGACTGAGCGCGCCGCGGACGGGGGCGGGGCAACCTGGAGTCACCGCATGGCGGGCAGAACGGATGTGTAGCCCTGGCCCGTGAGTAAGCAGGGCCAGGGGCATGAGCTCACTGTAGCAGCACGCTGAGTATCATTTTGGCTCATGTCTGCTGCGCGCGGACTGGGGCTGGTCGTCGTTAAGAAGCCGCGAGGGTGGTTTGCCACTGTCACTGCGCACTTGTGCATGGCTGATCAAGGCGAAGATGAAACTGCCACCGATGATGTTGCCCGCCAGCGTCGGTAGTGCAAATTCCAGCCAGAAGCGGTTCCAGGTTTCGTCGCCAGCCCACACCAGGTAGGACACTTCGACTGACCCCACCACTATATGAGTGAAATCGCCAAGGGCCATCAGGTAGG
This sequence comes from Pseudomonas sp. YQ_6, assembly GCF_043103245.1. Taxonomy (NCBI): domain Bacteria; kingdom Pseudomonadati; phylum Pseudomonadota; class Gammaproteobacteria; order Pseudomonadales; family Pseudomonadaceae; genus Pseudomonas; species Pseudomonas sp. YQ_6. The sequence goes on along the minus strand of NZ_JBICJR010000036.1, from coordinate 870 downwards.
TGATCATCAGAATGATCCAGATCTTGGCGTGCTCCATTGAAGGGATCATCCAGACCATGGTGGCAATCATCCAGCCTGAGACTATGCCCTTGGCGAACATCTGGCTGATGTCGTTCTTCATTACCTTGCGACCGACCTCCAGAAATGCAACATCGGTCTTGCTGTCGAAGATCGGCAGTTCCAGCATCACCCAGGCTACCAGCAGGGTGCCTGCCAGGTTGCCAAGCAACACCACGCTCCAGAGGCGTAGCAGTCGTCCGAAGTTGGCCAGCGTAGGGGCGGTCATGACGGGCAGCACGGCGGTGAGCGTATTTTCGGTGAACAGTTGCTGGCGTGCCAAAATCACGGCAAGGAAGCCCGCACTGTAGCCAATGCTGGCGACCACCTGGGCACCATCGCCTTCCGGCAGGCGGGCGTAGAATAGCCCCATGGCCATCAACGACAGCCCCATGGACAGGCCGGCGGCAAGTGCCGACCACCACAACGCGGCAAGTGTACGTTCCAGCTCCTGGTCGCCCTGGTAGCGAATGATTTCGTGCAGCACAGCCGCCCGCGGCGGTTGGCTGTGGCTGACTTCCTGCTCTTCATCTGCAGAGAGGCCGGGGGTTTTCTCGCTTTGCCCATTGCTCATGGCCGCTACGCTCCGTGGTGTGTTTCTTTACAGATCCACGGCGCTTTCATTAGTTGCCGGTTAGCGGCAAAACGGTGATGGAAAAGTTTTTCAGAACAAGGTGTTGACTCTGATTTCAAAGCGCGTATTATTCGCCTCCTCGCAGCGATGAACGCTTCGGGGCAAGCGGTAAGTTGTTGAAGTTGTTAGCTTTCGAAAGAGAGCGGTGGTAAAAAACTTCAAAATAAACGCTTGACAGG
>NZ_JBICJR010000035.1:0-113506 GCF_043103245.1 Pseudomonas sp. YQ_6 | reverse complement strand
TTTCCACCCGCTGTTCACCGTTGCCACCGCCACCGTATTCGCGGGTAAACCCACGCCTACCCCGGTGGTGGACACACATCTGGGGTTGGATACAGGCCCCCGTAGGAGCGGGTTTACCCGCGAAGAGGCCGGCCCTGCTGGCTAATTTCCACCCGCTGTTCACCGTTGCCACCGCCACCGTATTCGCGGGTAAACCCACGCCTACCCCGGTGGTGGACACACATCTGGGGTTGGACACAGGCCACCGTAGGAGCGGGTTTACCCGCGAAGAGGCCAGCCCTGCTGGCCAATTTCCACCCGCCGTTCACCGTTGCCGCCGCCACCGTATTCGCGGGTAAACCCGCTCCTACACACCGGTCAATACACATCCCGCCGATACCGCCCATCCTCGATCAACTGCTGTACAGCAGCTTCACCCAGCATGCCGTTGAGCGCCGCATCCACCCCCGCTGCCATGCCTTGCAGGCTGCCGCAGACATACACGCAAGCCCCGTCGGCCACCCAGCGTTTGAAGTCCTCGGCCTGCTCCAGCATCACGTCCTGCACATACACCTTCTCGGCCTGATCGCGTGAGAACGCCAGGTCCAGCCGTGCCAGGTCGCCGTTGTCCAGCCAAGCTTGCAGCTCATCGCCACACAGCAAGTCATGCGCCCGGTTACGCTCGCCGAACAGCAGCCAGTTGCGCTGCTCACCGGCATTGACCCGCGCGCGCAACAGGCTGCGAAGACCCGCCAGGCCAGTGCCGTTGCCGATCAGGATCATCGGCGCAGCAGCCTCAGGCAGATGGAAGCCACTGTTACGCCGCAGGCGCAGGCTCAAGGTGCCATTCATTGGCAGGTATTCCGTCAGCCAGCCAGAGCCCAAGCCAAGGCTGCCGTCGGGGTGGCGTTCCTGGCGCACGATCAGCTCCAGCACACCATCGCTGGCGATCGAGGCGATGGAGTACTCGCGGCTACCGATTGGCACCAGTGCATCGACCAGCGCTTGTGGCTGCAAGCCGATCAGGTGGTCGCGTCGCGTCGGCAGTTGGCGGCCAGCGAGTGCCTGGGCAAGAGTTTCGCTCAAGCCATTGACCTGCACCTGGCTGCTGGCGTCCAGTGCCATGCCCTTGAGGAACGCGTCGATCCGTGGCTGCCCATTCAGCGGCAGTACCTCTACCAGATCGCCGGCTTCCCAGCTCGCAGGTTCTGCAGCCTGCAGGCCAAGCAGGTAAACCGGTTGGCCTTGGCTGCCGGGATTGAGCAGTTCGCGGCGCACCAGCGACCAGTTGGCAAAGGTTGGCGGCTGCCAGGCGGCCACCGGCTGGACACCGGTCAGTTGCGCCAGCTCCTGCTGCCATTGCTGCAGGGCGGCCTGGTCGGCGTTGTCCACTTCCACCGGGCTGAATGCACTGCTGGCACCGCGCTCTCCCAGCCACGCCTGTAGGCGACGAGCGAAACCGCAGAAGTGCGGGTACTGACGATCACCGAGGGCGAGCAGGGCATAGTTGAGGTTGTTGAGTGCCCAAGGCTGGCCGAGTACCTTGCGCTCGAAGGCGCGAGCGCTGTCGGGCGCTTCGCCGTCGCCGAAGGTACTCACCACGAAGAGCGCGCGATGTGCTTGGCGCAGGTCGTTTTCACCCAGCTCGGCAAGGGCGCGAACCTGAACGGGCTGGCCAGCTGCCTGCAGCTGCTCGGCGCTCTGCCAGGCCAACTGTTCGGCAAAGCCACTCTGGCTGGCAAAGCCGATCAGCCAGCCGTCGCCATTGCCGCTGTTGGCGACGTTGCCACGTGCTGCGCGCACCTGACGTTTCTTGCGGCGGCGGTCGAGGTACAGCAGCCAGCCGGTGACGAAGAACAACGGCATGGTGAGGCTGGCGATGGTGACGATGATGCGCCCCAGCAAGCCGAAGTATTCGCCGACGTGCAAGGCGTAAACACTCTGCAGTAGCTGCGCCTTGAAGGACTTGTCGGTGTAGCGGTCGTGCTTTTTAACCTGGCCAGTGGCCGGGTCCAGCACCAGGGTATTGAAGGCACGCGGGTGCGCAGCGTTGTCGAGCAGGTAGAACAGGTTGGCCGGCTGACCACCAGCGGGCGGCAGGCGCAGGTTGTAGGTGGACAGGCCTGGGCCCGCGGCGTCCTTGAGGTTGGCCCAGATGGCGTCGTAGTCCACCACCAGCGGCGGCGCATTCCTGTCGACGTTCTGCGGCCCGTGCCGGCCACGGCCTTCACCCCGTTTTTGCTGCTGGCCCGCAGCCGGCGCGTCGGCCAGCAGCTTGTTCAGGCCTTCACGGTACCACTCATAGGACCAGAACAGCCCGGTCAGGGCGAACAGAAGATAGAAAAGCAGGCACCAGGTGCCGGCAACGGCGTGCAGGTCCCAGTTGAAGGCGCGGCCTTTCTTGGCCCAGTCGAAGGTCAGCCAGGTGCGCCAGTCCAGCGCTTTACGCGGCCAGCGCAGGTAAAGGCCGGACAGGCAGAAGAACACCAGCATCAGGGTGCAGGCCCCGGTGATTTGCCGGCCAGTATCGCCCATGGCGAGGAAACGGTGCAGCTTGAGCATGAGGTTGAAGAAGCCTTGCCCGGCCGCTTCGCCCTTGAGTTCGCCGGTGTACGGGTCGGCATAGCGCAGCTCGCCACGGCGTTCGCCCGGCGCGGGCATGAAGAAGATCCGTGCAGCGTTGCCTTCGCGCACGTCGACCCACAGCATCGACACCTTGTCCTGTTGCTGGGCTTCGACCCGCTTAACCAGCTCGGCCGGCGGTAGCACGCCTTCGGCGCGTACTTCTACCTTGAGTACATCGGCATTGAATGCGCGCAGCAGTTCTTCCTGGAACGAGTACAGCGCCCCGGTAATGCCCATCAAGGCCAGCACCAGGCCAGCGGTGATGCCAAAGAACCAGTGCAATTGGAACAGCGTCTTCTTCACCACGTTTCTCACCTTGAGTTGCTGCCGCGGCCAGCGCGGCGTGCATTATGCCTTGATACGCAAAAGCCCCGCTCACTGGAATGAACGGGGCCGGATGGGCTGCTTTTCGTGTTGTCTGTGCAGGCCTCTTCGCGGCTAAAGCCGCTCCTGTACCGGCAACGCAGGAGCGGCTTTGGCCGCGAAAGGGCCGACACAGGCGCAGCCCTCCAAAAGATCAACCCAACCCAGACATCAGAAGTGCACGCTGGTGGTCAACAGCGCCGTCCGCCCGGCCGCCTGGTTGGCGAAGTGGGTAGAGAAGGCCTTGTCGTAGTACACCTCGTTGGTCAGGTTCTGCACGTTCAGTTGCAGGTCGACGTTCTTGGTCAGCTTGTAGGCGGCCATGGCGTCGTAGCGTACGTAGCTGTCGACCATGGTGGTGTTGGCCACGCTGCCGTACACGTCATCCACGTAGAACGCACCACCGCCCACGGTCAGCTTTGGCGTGATCGAGTAGGTGGTCCACAGGCTGGCGCTGTTGTTCGGCGTGTTCGGCAGCTGATTGCCGTCGTTGGCCTTGCCCAGCGGGCCGCCGTCGATCTGGCGAGCCTGCATGTAGGTGTAGCCGGCAAACACCTGCCACTTGTCGGTGAGCTTGCCACTGGCGGACAGCTCGATACCCTGCACGCGGGTTTCGCCGACGTTCTCGTAGGTAGTGGTGTCCACCTGGACGCGGGCGTTTTCCTTCTCGGTGCGGAACAGCGCAGCGGTCAGCGACAGGCGCTGGTCGAGCAGGTCCCATTTGGTGCCGATTTCGTAGTTGGTGGTTTCTTCCGGCTCCATGTCGCTGGCCAGCAGGTTGCCGTTACGGTCCGGGGTGCCACCCAGCGGGTTGCCTTCGGTACCTTCGCCGAGCATGGCGCCTGGTGGCGTTGCGGAGGTGGCATAGGAGACGTAGATGCTGCCGTTTTCGGCCGGCTTCCACACCAGGCCCAGCTGGCCGGTGACGAACTCGCTGACATCTTTGCCTTTGGCGGTGGTGGTGCCGGCGGCGTTGTAGGTCTTGTAGTCGGTGTCAAAGTGGTCGTAGCGCAGGCCCATGTTGACCAGCCACTCCGGGGTAAGCTCCAGGGTGTCGAACACGTAGATTGCACGGGTCTTGCTGTTGGTGGTGGTGCCGGCATAGTTGCGCGAGATGGCACCGTTCCACGGATCATCCGGGTTCGGGTTGCTCAGCGAAGTGCAGTTATAGCCACTGGTGGCGCCGATCATGCCTGGGGTGCAGTTGCTGTTGGCAGACCCGCCTGGCACGGTGTCGGTATCGACGGTGTAGCTTGAGCGCTCGCTCTCTTCACGGCTCAGTTCGATACCGGTCGAGAAGCTGTTTTTCATCCCGCCAACGTAGAACTCGCCGAACAGATCGGTCTGGTTGGTGGTAGTGGCGGTGTTGCCGACACGGGTGTTGGCGCGGCGCCAGACACTGCCGTTGTTGACGTTGCCCTTGCTGTCGTCGGGCTGGGTCAGGATGTAGTCCTGCATGCTGTTGCCGTGACGCAGGGTGTTCTTGATGGTCAGCGAGTCGGTCAGGTCGTGCTCGACGGCGAAGGTTGCGATATCCACTCGGGTCTTGCGGAAGTCGCGGCCGGTCAGGCCATAGAAGTTGTCACTGTCGCCGCCATCATTCGGCTTGCTCGGGTGTGCCGAGGTGCGCCCGGCGCTGCCGTTGGTCGGGATGGTGTAAGGGATGCCCGAATCCGGCAGGTCGTCGCTTTCCAGGTGGTAGTAGTCAAGGTTGACGCGGGTCGGCGTGCCCAGGCCAAAGGCCAGCGACGGGGCGATGCCCCAGCGGTCGTAGTTGACCTTGTCGCGGCCGGCGACGTTGCTTTCGTGGGTCATCAGGTTCAGGCGACCGGCAACGGTATCGCTGAACTGGTAGTTGCCATCGAAGGTGTAGCGCTGGGTCTGGTCGCTGCCCCAGGTCCAGGCGCCGTCCAGCGAGTTGCCCAGATGCGCGCGCTTGCTTACCAGGTTGATGGTACCGCCGGCCGCGCCACGGCCACCGATGGCCGAGTTCGGCCCCTTGGCCACTTCAACAGATTCGATGGCGAAGATTTCGCGGGTTTGGGCGCCAGTGTCACGTACGCCGTCCAGGTAGGTATCGCCCTGGGCGTCGAAGCCGCGGATGAACGGGCGGTCACCTTGCGGGTTGCCGCCTTCGCCAGCGCCGAAAGTAATGCCGGGCACGGTGCGCAGGGCATCCTGCAGGGTCAGGGCGTTGGTGTCCTTGATCACTTGCTGCGGGATAACGGTTACCGAGCGCGGGGTGTCTACCAGCGGCGCGGTGTACTTCTGCGAGGCGGCCTTCTCCACCTTGTAATCGGTGCTGGCTTGTTCAGCCTTGCCGTTGACGCTGGTGGCATCGAGGGTGATGGCGCTGTTGGCGGCCGGATCGGCGGCATATACCGACGAGGCACTCAGGGCGACACCGATGGCAGACACGATCAGGCGTGGCGAACTCACAGCAGATGGTACGTACTGGCGCATTGCAAAGAACCTTCCCCAAGGTATTGAGGCGGTGGATCTTAATGTAAGCAATTTTGACTAACAATTGAGAGTCGTTACCATTCGTGAAGAATTTACAATCTTTACAATTTGTCTTTACGGTTTCATGCCGCTGAAACGTCTTAAGCGGCGAATGGGGCTTGTGTAGCGTAAAAGGGAATCAATATCATTGAGCCTTTACATTTCCTAACGGTGCTGTTGCCATGCTGCTTCACATTCCAGGCCTGTTCGACGCTGATGAACTGGCCCGTATCCGCGAGGCGCTGGAGGGGGCCGACTGGGCCGATGGCAAGGTTACGGCGGGTTATCAGTCGGCCAAGGCCAAGCACAACCTGCAGCTGCCGGAAGGCCATGCACTGGCCAAGGAAATCGGCACTGCGCTGATCGACCGCCTGTGGAAGACCCCGCGCTTCATGTCGGCAGCCTTGCCGCACAAGGTGTTCCCGCCGCTGATCAACTGCTACCGCGATGGCGGCAACTTTGGTTTCCACATCGACAATGCCCTGCGCCAGCCCAAGGGCAGCCCGGAGCGGGTGCGTACCGACCTGTCTTCCACGCTGTTCCTCAGCGAGCCGGAAAGCTACGACGGCGGTGAGCTGGTGATCCAGGACACCTATGGCGTGCAGCAGATCAAGCTGGCCGCCGGTGACATGGTGCTGTACCCCGGCACAAGCCTGCACAAGGTCAACCCGGTGACCCGTGGCCAACGCTATGCCGCATTCTTCTGGACCCAGAGCCTGGTGCGCGATGACAGCCAGCGGGCGCTGCTGTTCGAGATGGACAATGCAATCCAGCAACTGACTGCCGATGTGCCGGACCATCCTTCGCTGTTGCAGCTGACGGGCACCTACCATAACTTGCTGCGCCGCTGGGCTGAGGTCTGAGCCGTGTCCTACCTGCTGCGACGTGAGGAAGTGGTGGATGTGGCCGGCTTGCAGGCCATGCTCGAGGAAACCCCCGGCAAGGCCGCCCAGGCGATTCTGGCGGCAGCGGGGCAGGGCGTGGTCGAGGCGCAGTTGCTGCTGGGGCAGATCCTGCTGGATGGGCGTGGCATCCAGCAGGATGCCACCGTTGCCCGGCGTTGGTTCGGTATCGCTGCACAGAGTGGCAGTGCCATGGCGCACAACATGCTCGGGCGTTGCCTGGAGCATGGCTGGGGCGGCGAGGTGAGCTTGGCGCAGGCTGCCGTTCATTACGCCCGTGCGGCCGACTCCGGGTTGGACTGGGGCCTGTATAACCTGGGCAACCTTCTGGCGACCGGGCGTGGGGTGCCGGCCAATCAGGCGCAGGCACTGATGTGCTACGAGAAGGCTGCGCAGCTGGGGCATGCCAAATCGATGAACCTGTATGGGCGTTACCTGGAGCAGGGCATTGCCACGGCGCCCAGCCCGGCGCGGGCGGTGCGTTGGTATCGGCGGTCGGCCGAGGCGGGGGATTTTCGTGGGATGTTCAGCCTGGCGCTGGTGCTGGTCGAACGCGGCCAGGTGGCTGAGGCCGCGCCTTGGCTGGAGCGGGCGCGGATCGAGGGCAACATGAACTTCCTGCGCGCTGCACTGGTGACCTTGCAGGAGGCGGGGCCGGTGCTCATGACCTTTGCCGGGCGCTATGCCGAGGAGATCGAACGGCGTGGTGAGTGAGGTTGACTGTGCTGGCCAATTTCCACTGGCCGTTCAACGTTGCCGCCGCCACCGTATTCGCGGGTAAACCCGCTCCTACACACGCATCGGCGGTTGGGTACAGGCCGTCGTAGGAGCGGGTTTACCCGCGAAAGGGCCGGGCCTGCTGGTCAATCTCCACCCGCCGTTCACCGTTGCTGCCGCTACCGTATTCGCGGGTAACCCCGCTCCTACACACGCATCGGTGGTTGGGCGCAGGCCGTTGTACGGTTTACCCGCAAAGAGGCCAGCACCGACTGCACGCACATGAAAACGGGGCCTTGCGGCCCCGTTGTGCATTACAGGTAGTAAGCCTTCAGCGGCGGGAAGCCGTTGAATTCCACTGCGCTGTAGCTGGTGGTGTAGGCGCCGGTCGACAGCCAGTACAGGCGGTCACCGATGGCCAGGTTCAGCGGCAGCCCGTACTTGTAGTTCTCGTACATGATGTCGGCGCTGTCGCAGGTCGGGCCGGCGATGACCACTTCCTCGGCTTCGCCTTTCTTCTCGGTCCAGATCGGGAACTTGATGGCTTCGTCCATGGTTTCGATCAGGCCGGAGAACTTGCCCACGTCGGTGTAGATCCAGCGCTCGACGGCGGTACGCGACTTGCGTGCGACCAGCACCACTTCGCTGACCAGGATGCCGGCGTTGGCGATCAGCGAACGGCCAGGCTCGAGGATGATTTCCGGCAGTTCGTCACCGAAGTCTTCCTTGAGGAAGCGGATGATTTCCTCGGCGTAGGTTTCCAGGCTGTTGGTACGGGTGATGTAGTTGGCCGGGAAGCCACCACCCATGTTGATCAGCTTCAGTTCGATGCCGTCTTCTTCTTTCAGGCGTTCGAAGATTACCTTGACCTTGGCGATGGCGGCGTCCCACACGCTGATGTCGCGTTGCTGCGAGCCCACGTGGAAGGAGATGCCGTATGGCACCAGGCCCAGGTCGCGGGCGAGGATCAGCAGGTCCATGGCCATGTCGGTCTGGCAGCCGAACTTGCGGGACAGTGGCCAGTCGGCAGTGGTGGAGCCTTCAGTCAGAATACGCACATACACTTTCGAGCCCGGTGCGGCCTTGGCGATGTTGCGCAGGTCGGCTTCCGAGTCGGTGGCGTACAGGCGCACGCCCTTCTCGTAGAAGTAGCGGATGTCCTTGGACTTCTTGATGGTGTTGCCGTAGCTGATACGGTCGGCGCTGACACCGCGGCCCATCACTTTGTCCAGCTCGTAGATCGAGGCGATGTCGAAGCTCGAACCTTTCTCTTTGAGCAGGTCGATGATTTCAACGGCCGGGTTGGCCTTGACCGCGTAGTAGACCTTGGCGAATTCGAAACCGGCGCGCAGGTCGTCGTACGCCTGGCTGATCATCTGGGTGTCGATGAGTACGAACGGGGTTTCCTGCTTGTCAGCGAACGCCTTCATTTTCTGGAAGGTTTCACGCGCGAAATAGTCTTCGACCTGGATCGACATGCTCAGGGACTCCATGGGCAAACTGAAAGATTAAGTGGCTGCAAACTGAACGTCCTCCGTATCCCCACTTTGGTTCGCCTACTCAGTACTTGAGCCGGATGGATCGTTTCCAGCATGGACGTTCGGCGCGCACTTTAGGGCGTGAAGAATGCAGAATCAACAGGCAATCCGGGCGTGATCGACGTGGATCGACGACCAGCCATTTGAATAACCGACTCGTGTGACCGGCTGATGTTCCCTGCGGTCTTTCAAGCGTAAAAAATTGTGGAATGGAGCGTGTTGGGCCCTTCGCGGGCAAGCCCGCTCCTACAGGGGATACGCGTTCCATGTGGGAGCTGGCTTGCCCGCGAAAAGGGCGGAGGTGTTCATATTTATGGCCACATTTTCCTGGTACCCCCGTACAGGAAATCGCCCATAAATTTTTTGTTACCGACTGGCGGATTTGCTGCTTTTGATGCGAAACATTACTATTCGCACCCTTGTCTGCCTCCCTGATGACCCCGACCGTGTCCGGACACAAAGGCTTCCTCGACCACTACCATGAGCTGATCGGCACCTGGACGCGCAAGCTGCGCAGTCGTCAGCAGGCCGAGGACCTCACCCACGATGCCTTTGTCCGGGTACTGGAAACCCCGCGCGAGCAGGTTGAGCAGCCACGCGCCTACTTGCATCAGGCTGCGCGCAACATCGCTGTGGATGGCTTCCGTCGCGAAGACCGCCGCCAGGCCCTGGAGCGGGAAGCCTTCGAAGAAGGCGCAACCGGCAGTGGCGACCCGGAAGCCTACGTGCACGCCCTGGAGCTGGCCGACAGCGTCGAGCGGGCGCTGGCCGAGCTGCCACTCAACTGCCGGCAGGTGTTCATCTGGCAGAAGCTCGAAGGCCTGACCCAGGCCGAGATTGCCGAGCGCATGGGGTTGAGCAAGAACATGGTCGAAAAGTATATGATCCGCACGCTTCGGCACCTGCGTGAGCACCTGGATGTGTCGGCATGAAGAGTCAGGAGGCCTTTTCGATGAAACAGCACGGTACCGATGCCGTCCGCGAGCAGGCGGCCGCATGGTTCGCCCGCGTGCAGGATGCACCTCGGGATGCCGGGCTGCACAAGCAGTTGCATGCCTGGTTGGCGAGCGACGAGCACCACCGGGAAGAATATGAGCATCTCTGCCGCGTGTGGCAGGCCGCCGACTTCATTCCACGTCAGCACCTGGAGGCGCTGTGCCAGCCAGACCCGGTGCAGAAGCTGCCACGACGGCGTTTCATGCGCCAGGCGTTGGCCGCCAGTGTCGCGGTAGTGGCGCTGGGCCTGGGCTGGGGCGGTTGGCACCACCTGCAACTGAACCATCAAGGCAGCCTGCAGACGGCCTTCAATGAGCGCCGTCAGATCGAACTGCCGGATGGCTCGCATCTGGAGCTCAATGGCAACACGCAGTTGCAGGTCGAGTTCAGCGCCGGCCAGCGGCACGTGCGCCTGAACGCCGGGGAAGTGATGTTCAGCGTCGCCCATGACAGTAACCGGCCGTTTGTGGTCGACACGGCCCAGGGCAGTGTGATCGTCACAGGTACCCGCTTTGACGTCCGCCTGGACCCAGCCAGCACCCGTGTGGCGGTGGAACAGGGGTCGGTGCGGGTGCAGGGCAAGGGTGCCTCGCTGGCGCAACTGACGGCCGGGCAGGGGTCGCATATCGATGCACAGGGCCTGGTCGCCGCACCCTATGCGGTCAACACCGGCGCCATGACCGCATGGCGACAGGGCAAGCTGCTGTTCGACAACGCAACCCTCGCCGAAGTAGTGGCCGAAACCTCGCGCTACCGTAGCCAGCCATTGCGGGTCGCCCCTGGGAAAGTCGCGCGGCTGCGCCTGTCCGGCACCTTCAGTACCAACGATACAGACGCTTTGCTGCGGGCTTTGCCGAGCATCCTGCCGGTGGCCATCAAGGCCCATGAAGACGGCTCCAGCGAAATAATCGCCAAATAGATTCAGGTTTTTTTTCACTCGTTCGTCTTCTTCGCCAGCTGCAACTGCCAAGCATTTCCATTTGCACGCGGTTGGCGTTTATTCCGCATTCCAGGATGTTTCGACGACGTGAACAACAACAAACCCTTCCCACGCTTTCGCGCCCTGGCGCTGGCCCTGGCGGTCAGCACCGTGGCCGTTGACAGCCAGGCCGCAGAGGCCGGCAATACCCTCCAGATCCAGGCCCAGCCGTTGGGTTCGGCGCTGAACCAGCTCGGCCAGCAGACCAGCCTGCAGCTGTTTTTCAGCCCCGAGCTGGTCGCCGGCAAACAGGCCCCGGCGGTATCGGGCAAGCTGGCGCCGGTGCAGGCGCTGCAACAGCTGTTGCAAGGCAGCGGGCTCACCTTCGAGGTGACCGGGGACACCGTTGTGGTGAAGCCACTGCCGACTACCCTTGACCTGGGCAGCGGCAGCCTGGAGCTGGCACCCACCGACATCAAAGTGGTCGGTGACTGGCTGGGTGATGCCCAGCAGAGCGTGGTACAGAACCACCCCGGGGCACGCACCGTGGTACGCCGCGAGGCAATGGTGGAGAAGGGCGCAATGAACGTGCGCGACGTGCTGCGCGGCATCCCAGGCGTGCAAGTGCAGGACTCCAACGGAACCGGTGGCAGCGACCTGTCGCTGAACGTGGGCGTGCGCGGCCTTACTTCGCGCCTGTCGCCGCGCTCCACGGTACTGATCGATGGCATCCCGGCCGCCTTCGCACCGTATGGCCAGCCACAGCTGTCGATGGCACCGATTTCTTCTGGCAACCTCGACAGCATCGACGTCGTGCGCGGTGCCGGCTCGGTGCGCTACGGCCCGCAGAACGTGGGCGGCGTGATCAACTTTGTAACCCGGGCGATTCCGGAAAAGGCCTCGGCAGAGCTGTCCACCACCCTGGAGACCTCCCAGCACGGTGGCTGGAAACACACCGAGTCAGCCTTCGTCGGTGGCACGGCCGACAATGGCATGGGCGTGGCGCTGTTGTACACCGGGGTGAATGGCAACGGTTACCGTGAAAGCAACAACGGCAACGACATCGACGACGTTATCCTCAAGACGCATTGGGCGCCAACCGATGTCGATGAGTTCTGGCTCAACTTCCATTATTACGATGGCCGTGCCGACATGCCGGGTGGCTTGACCCAGGCCCAATACGACAGCAACCCCTACCAGTCGCTGCGCGATTACGATTACTTCGCGGGCCGGCGCAAGGATGTGTCGTTCAAATGGCAGCGGCAGCTCGATGATGCCACCCAGTTCGAAGTGCTGACCTACTACACCGACAGCTTCCGCGGCAGCACCATTGCCTCGCGGGACATGAAGACGTTGTCGTCGTACCCGCGCAACTACCACACCTTCGCCATCGAACCCCGTGTGTCGCGCATCTTCTTTGCCGGCCCAACCACCCAGGAAGTCAGTGTCGGTTACCGTTACCTGAAGGAAGCGATGCGCGAACAATCGACTCGCCTGGCGCTGATCGACAACGTGCCGACGGTGACCCCGACTTCTGACGGTCACGTGTTCCAGGACCGCAGTGGTGGCACCGAGGCCAGCGCCTACTACATCGACGACAAGATCGACGTGGGCAACTGGACCATCACCCCTGGCGTGCGCTTCGAGCACATCAATACCGACTGGCGCGACCGCCCGGTACTGGACGCCAACAACCGCCCGGTAGCCGAGAAGAAGCGCAGCATCACCAGCAACGAGCCTTTGCCGGCACTGAGCGTGATGTACCACGTTTCCGATGCCTGGAAGGTGTTCGCCAACTACGAGACTTCGTTCGGTAGCCTGCAGTACTTCCAGCTGGGCCAGGGCGGTTCTGGCAACAGTACGGCCAATGGCCTGGAGCCGGAAAAAGCCAAGACCTACGAAATCGGTACCCGTTATGACAATGGCGGCTTTGCCGGTGAGCTGACGGCGTTCTACATCGACTTCGATGATGAGCTGCAGTACATCAGCAACGACGTGGGCTGGACCAACCTCGGTGCGACCAAGCACCAGGGCATCGAGGCTTCGGTGCGTTATGACCTGGCCGGGCTGGACCCGCGCCTGGACGGGCTGTCGGTGAGCGGTGGCTACACCTATACCCGCGCGACCTATGAAGGGGATATCCCGGGGTTCAAGGGCCGGGACCTGCCGTTCTATTCACGCCAGGTGGCCACTGCCGGGGTGCGTTACGCAGTTAACCGCTGGACCTGGAACCTGGACGCCTATGCCCAATCGAAGCAGCGTGCGCCGGGAACCGGGATCAATGCCGATGGCAGTTTCAATGGCGACTACATCACCGAGCCGAGTGCTGACGGGCAGTATGGCGATATTCCAGGCTACGTGACCTGGCATGCCCGTGGCGGTTATGAGTTCGGGCCGGACATGTCCAACCTGAAGCTGGCGGCGGGGGTGAAGAACCTGTTCGACAAGCAGTACTTCACCCGCTCCAGTGACAACAATGCCGGCCTTTACGTGGGTGAGCCGCGGACCTTCTACGTGCAGGCCAGTGTTGGGTTTTGATCGAGATTGCCGGGGCCGCTTTGCGGCCCTTCGCGGTCGGGTGTAGGGGCGGGTTCACCCGCGAAAGGGCCGGGCCTGCTGGCCAATTTCACCAGCCGCTCACCGTTGCCGCCGCTACCGTATTCGCGGGTAAACCCGCTCCTATTGATCGGTGGTAGACATACATCGGGGATTGAACACAGGCCGTTGTAGGAGCGGGTTTACCCGCGAAGGGGCGCAAAGCGCCCCCGACGATTACGACACCACCGCCTCGGCCGGCGAAACGATACTGCTCTTCGCCCCCCGCGATCTCCCCGAGCTCAGGTACGCGGCAATCGACTCCTGCGTCACCTCGCCCAAGAACACCTTCTCGGCATCCAGCACTGGCAACCACGCGCGGTTGAACTCGTACATGCGCGACAACAGGATGCGCAAATGCTCATCGTGCGACGCGGTGGCATTGAACGGCCGCAGGAAATCGCCACACGTCCCTTGCTGGCGGTGCATGTCGCGCCGGCGTACATAGCCCAGTGCCTTGTTCTGCGCATCGGTCACCACCACATAACGGCGGTCGTGCTCGTCCAGCAACTCCAGCGCATCGCTCACCGGCGTCTCCGGGCTCACCGACGGCGCGTTGTCCGCGGCATCTTCGGCACGCACCAGGAGCAAGCGTTTCAAGGTGCTGTCCTGGCCGACGAAGTTGCTTACGAAGTCATCCGCCGGGTGCGCCAGCAAGGTGTCCGGATGGTCCAGCTGCAACAGCTTGCCAGCGCGGAAGATGGCAATCTTGTCGCCCAGTTTGATCGCTTCGTCGATGTCGTGGCTGACCATGATCACCGTCTTGTTCAGCGCCCGCTGCATTTCGAAGAACTCGTTCTGGATCATCTCGCGGTTGATCGGGTCGACCGCGCCGAACGGCTCGTCCATCAACAGCACGGGTGCATCTGCTGCCAGGGCGCGAATCACGCCGATACGCTGTTGCTGGCCGCCAGACAGCTCGCGCGGGTAGCGTTGCAGGTACTGCTTGGGTTCGAGCTTGATCATGTGCATCAGCTCGCGCGCACGCTCGTGGCATTTCTGCTTGTCCCAGCCAAGCAGGCGTGGCACCACGGTGATGTTCTCTTCGATGGTCATGTTGGGGAACAAACCGATCTGCTGGATCACATAGCCGATGTGCCGGCGCAGGGTGACTTCGTCCAGCCCGGTGGTGTCTTCGCCATTGATGAACACCTGGCCCGAGGTGGGCGTGATCAGGCGGTTGATCATTTTCAGCGTGGTGCTCTTGCCGCAGCCCGACGGGCCGAGGAACACGCAGATTTCCCCTTCGTTGACGGTGAGGCTTACCGAGTCGACGGCTTTGACGTCCTTGCCGTTGACGTTGAAGGTTTTGCTGAGGTTCTTCAGTTCGATCATGAGCGCAGTCCTTCTGGAGTCAGGGCACGTTGCAGGGTTTGCAGCAGCAGGTCGGCGATGATCGCCAGCAGGCTGACCAGTACGGCGCCGACCAGCAGCATCGACATGTCGCTGCGGCTGATGGAAGTAAGAATCAGCACGCCGAGGCCGCCGGCGCCGATGGTGGCGGCAATGGTCATGACGCCGATGTTCATCACCACGGCGGTGCGCACGCCGGCGAGGATCACCGGTACGGCGATGGGCAGCTCGACCATGCGCAGGCGCTGGCCGAAGGTCATGCCGATGCCACGCGCGGCTTCACGGATTCCGGGCTCGACATTGGTCAGGGCCAGGTAGGTGTTGCGCATGATTGGCAGCAGCGAATAAAGAAACACGGCAGTGATCGCAGGCAAGGGGCCCAGCCCCTGGCCGAACTTGGAGTAGAACGGCAGCAGAAGGCCGAACAACGCAATCGATGGGATGGTCAGCAGCACTGTGGCGCTGGCCTGCAGCGGGCCGGCCACCGCCGGGAAGCGGGTCATCAGGATGCCCAGCGGCACGCCAACGAGGATCGCCAGGCCGACGGCGATGCCGACCAGCATGATGTGCTGCCAGGTCAGTTGCAGCACCTGGGCCCAGTCGAGGTGGGCGAACGTGTCGAGCAGGCTCATGGCTGTACCTCCTTGAGGGGATGCTCTCGCAGGAACGCGGCGGCCACTGCGGACGGGTTCTGGTGGTCCACGTCGACCTTGGCATTGAGCTGGCGCATGGTCTCGTCATCGAGCTGCTCGGCCAGTGGCTTGAGCAGGGCGACCAGTTGCGGGTTGGCGTCGAGCACGGCCTTGCGCACCACCGGGGCGGCGGTGTAGTCGGGGAAGTAGTGCTTGTCGTCTTCGAGCAGCTTGAGGTTGAACGCGCTCAGGCGACCGTCGGTGGTGTAGACCAAGCCTGCGAACACCTGGTTGTTGTGCATGGCCGTGTAGACCAGGCCCGCGTCCATCTGGCGGATGTTGGCGCGGCCGACCTGCAGGTCGTACATTTCCTTGAGCCCGACCAGGCCGTCGGGGCGGTTGGCGAATTCGGTGTCCAGGGCCACCAGGTGATTACGCTTGCGCTCGTCGCGCAGCACCTGGTTGAGGTCGCTGATCGAGTTGATCTGCGGGTAGGCCTCGGCGACCTGCTTCGGCAAGCCGAGGGCATAGGTGTTGCTGAATTTCGACGGGGTCAGCCAGATCAGGTCTTTTTTGGCATCCAGCTCCTTGACCTTGGCGTAGGTGGCCTCGGCGCTGGGCATACGCTCATCGATGTGGTTGTAGGACACCAGCGACACCCCGGTGTATTCCCACATCAGGTCGAGCTGGCCGGTTTCCTGGGCCTGGCGAGCGATGCTGCTGCCAAGGCCGGTGGTGACGCGTACGTCAAAGCCGTTGGCGCGCAGGTACTGCGCGGTGATTTCGGCGAGCACGGTCTGTTCGGTGAACACCCGCGCGCCGATGCGCACCAGGGGTTTTTCCGCTGCCTGGGCAACTCCTGCGAACAGCAGGGCCGCGCCCAGCAGCAAGGCGATTCTCTTCTTCATACGTTTCCTATCCTTATTGGGCCAGGCCACGTTCCAGCCAGCGCCTGCTGGAGAAACTCACCGCCGCGTCCAGCACCAGTGCCAACAGAGCGGTGCAGGCGGCACCCAACAGCAGCTGCGGCTGGTTGTTCAGGGCGATGCCGGGGAAGATCAGGCTGCCCAGGCTGTTGGCGCCGATCAGGAATGCCAGCGGTGCGGTGCCCACGTTCAACGCCAGGGCCACGCGTACGCCGCCGACGATGATCGGCACCGCGTTGGGCAGCTCCACCTGCCAGAGTTGCTGGCGCGGGGTCATGCCAATGCCGGTAGCGGCTTCCTTGAGCGAGGCGGGGACGTTTTTCAGGCCTTCGTAGGTGTTGCGCACGATGGGCAGGAGGGAGGCGAGGAACAGTGCGAAGATCGCAGGCCCGGCACCGATGCCCAGGATACTCAGGGCGATGGCCAGAACGGCAAGGGGGGGAATGGTGTTGCCAACGTTGAAGAACTGCATGAAGCGCTCGGCTTTGTCGACCCGGTGCGGTCGACTTAACGCAATGCCGGCGGGGATGCCCACGGCCAGCGCCGCCGCCATCGAAGCCAGCACCAATACCAGGTGCGCTTGCAGGTAGAACCCAAGATCGTCGCGATAACGCGCGATCGTGTCGATGCCGATCCAGTGGACCAGCAGGGCCAGGATGACGAGCACGGCGGCCCATCCCAACAGCCCCTTTCCGTAGCGTTTAGCCACAGGCGGACTCCTTGTGTTGTCGGCGAGCACACTTCTTGGAAGCCGGCCAATCCAGGCGGCGGGTGGTGTGTTCGCGAGTAGCAGCGAGATGCAAGCCGAAGGCTGCGATCAGGCCATGAGCCGAACCCCGTCGGGCCCGAAAATGCTGATGAAACCAGTCCCCAACCGAAGCGGGTTGCAGGGGAGTGGACGTCTCCGTGGGCGTAAAGGTTCCCATCTGAGACGGCATTTGGCCAGCGTTAATCGCTGGGTTGAGGGATTTTTGGCGAGAAAAAACAGTGGCTTAATGCGCTGCAGGCGTTGAAATAACTGCGCTTTGGGCATTTGTCGTGATAAATCGATTGCCTGTTGGATTTCTTTTGTCTGTGCCGGCCTCTTCGCGGGTAAACCCGCTCCTACAGTGACTGCACCGCATCCGAACCCTGTGTCGTACCTGTAGGAGCGGGTTTACCCGCGAAGAGGCCGGCACAGGCGCCATTCATTCGGCAGATTTTGGTCCAGGCCCAACTTCAGGTATGATACTGCCCCTTTCAAATCCCCCAGTCAGGCGATTTCCCATGACCAACCAGGCCGCCGAAGTCGCGAAGCGCCGCACTTTCGCAATCATTTCCCACCCCGACGCCGGTAAAACCACCATCACCGAGAAGCTGCTGCTGATGGGCAAGGCCATTGCCGTCGCCGGTACCGTGAAGTCGCGCAAGTCCGACCGCCATGCCACCTCCGACTGGATGGAAATGGAGAAGCAGCGCGGCATCTCCATCACCACCTCGGTGATGCAGTTCCCGTACCGCGAGCACATGATCAACCTGCTCGACACCCCCGGCCACGAAGACTTCTCGGAAGACACCTACCGCACCCTGACCGCGGTGGACTCGGCGCTGATGGTGCTCGACGGCGGTAAAGGTGTAGAGCCGCGCACCATCGCCCTGATGGACGTGTGTCGCCTGCGCGACACGCCCATCGTCAGCTTCATCAACAAACTCGACCGTGACATCCGCGACCCGATCGAACTGCTCGACGAGATCGAAGCCGTTTTGAAGATCAAGGCCGCGCCAATCACCTGGCCGATCGGTTGCTACCGCGACTTCAAGGGCGTGTACCACCTGACCGGTGACTACATCGTGGTGTACACCCCGGGCCACGGCCACGAGCGTACCGAAGCCAAGATCATCCAGAAACTGGACTCGGACGAAGCCCGCGCGCACCTGGGCGACCAGTACGACGCGTTCGTCGAGCAACTGGAGCTGGTGCAGGGTGCTTGCCACGAGTTCAATCAGGAAGAGTTCATCAACGGTCAGTTGACCCCGGTGTTCTTCGGTACTGCACTGGGCAACTTCGGTGTCGACCACGTGCTCGACGCCGTGGTCGACTGGGCGCCGCGTCCGCTTGGCCGTGTGGCCCACGAGCGCACCGTGGAGCCTGTGGAAGAGAAGTTCACCGGCTTCGTGTTCAAGATCCAGGCGAACATGGACCCGAAACACCGCGACCGTATCGCCTTCATGCGCATCTGCTCGGGCAAGTACGAGAAAGGCATGAAAATGCGCCACGTTCGCCTGAACAAAGACCTGCGTATCGGCGATGCGCTGACGTTCTTCTCCTCCGAGCGTGAGCAGCTGGAAGAGGCCTTTGCCGGTGACATCATCGGCCTGCACAACCACGGCACCATCCAGATCGGCGATACCTTCACCGAAGGCGAAGCGCTGGGCTTCACCGGTATCCCGCACTTCGCGCCGGAGTTGTTCCGCCGCGTACGCCTGAAAGACCCGCTCAAATCCAAGCAACTGCGTCAAGGCCTGCAGCAGCTGGCCGAAGAAGGTGCTACTCAGGTGTTCTTCCCTGAGCGCAGCAACGACATCATCCTGGGTGCGGTCGGTGTGCTGCAGTTCGACGTGGTCGCCAGCCGCCTGAAGGAAGAGTACAAGGTCGAGTGCGCCTACGAGCCCATCACTGTCTGGTCGGCGCGCTGGATCAGCTGCGATGACAAGAAGAAGCTCGAGGAATTCCAGACCAAGGCCATGGAAAACCTGGCCATCGACGGCGGCGGTCACCTGACCTACCTGGCGCCGACCCGGGTCAACCTGGCGTTGATGGAAGAGCGCTGGCCGGACATCAAGTTCCGCGCTACCCGCGAGCACCATTAAGGCCTGAAATCGGGGCTGCTTTGCAGCCCTTCGCGGGCACGCCCGCTCCCACAGGGAATCACCAAACCTGGAGGTCATGTGATACCTGTGGGAGCGGGCGTGCCCGCGAAGGGCCGCTAGGCGGCCCCATTTCAATTTCCGGCTTTGATACTGGTCCAGATTCGCGTACGAATACGGTCGATCTTCGCCGGCATCGCCTCCAGCGCATACAGCTTGCCCATCACCTCGTCGCTCGGGTAAATCATCGTATTACCCTTCATCGACGGGTCCACCAGCCCGTCTGCCTTGAGGTTGCCGTTTGCGTATTGCACATGGTTGCTGATGTTGGCCATCACTTCCGGCTGCAGCAGGTAGTTCATGTAGGCATATCCGGCCTTTTCATCCGGCGCATCGACGGGCATGGCGACCATGTCGAACCACATCGGCGCGCCTTCCTTGGGTATCGAATAGCCCACCTTCACGCCATTGTTCGCCTCGTCGGCGCGGTTCTTCGCCTGCAGCACATCCCCCGAGAACCCCACCACCACGCAGATATCGCCGTTGGCCAGGTCGCCCGTGTACTTGGACGAGTGGAAATAGCTGATGTAAGGCCGCACCTTCATCAGCAGGTCCTTGGCCTTCTCGTAGTCCTTGGGATCTTGGCTGTGATGGGGCAAGCCCAGGTAGTGCAGGGCGATCGGCAGCAGTTCGGGGCCATTGTCCAGCACCGCGACCCCACAGCTTTTCAGCTTGCTCATGTACTCGGGCTTGAAGATCAGGTCCCAGGAGTCCACGGGCGCGTTGTCGCCGAGCACCGCCTTGACCTTGTCGATGTTGTAGCCAATACCGGTACTGCCCCACAGGTAAGGGAAGCCGTACTGGTTGCCCGGGTCGTTCCCCTCCAGCGCCTTGAGCAGCACCGGGTTGAGGTTGTGCCAGTTGGGCAGCTGGGACTTGTCCAGGCGCTTCAAGGCCTTGCCCTGGATCTGCCGGGCCATGAAGTGGTTGGAGGGGAACACCACGTCGTAGCCGGAATTGCCGGTCATCAACTTGCCATCGAGGGTTTCATTGCTGTCGTACACGTCATAGGTCGGCACGATGCCGCTGGCTTGCTGGAAGTTCTTCAACGTGTCGGGGGCCACGTAGCTGGACCAGTTGTAGATCTTCACCGTTTCAGCGGCGCTGGCCACGCTGGCGGCCAGCATCAGGGGGGCGAGGAGGAAGGTGCGCATGTCGGGTTTACCTTGCTTTGTCTGTTGTTATCGAAGGCAGGCGATCAGCGGATCAGAAAATAAGCACGTAGGTCTTGCGCACGGTCTCCAGGATGTCCCAGGTGCCGGTGCTGTTGGCCGGTAGCATCAATGCGTCTCCGGCTTCTATGACCAGGGGCTCGCCACCGTCGGGGGTGAACGTGCAGCGGCCCTTGACGAAATGGCAGAACTCCTGTTGCACGATCTGCCGCCGCCAGCGCCCAGGGGTGCATTCCCAGATGCCGGTTTCAACGCCATCGCTGCGCTCCACGCAGGTGACTGACGTGACTGCCACGGGTTCGCCGAGCGGTACCGCGACCGGGTTGGAGCTGTCGAGCACGGCAAATTCGGTGTTCTTGAACTGGGTGATGCTCATGACCGGTGGATCCTGTACGAGTGATAAGGGAAGTCAGTGCATGAAGCCTTCCATGAAGTCCGCAACCGAGATGGCCAGGCGCCGCCTCCACGGCGCACTGGCGGGGTTGGCGAGGGTCCGGTCCTCGTGGACGAAGCTCTGGATGATCGCGTTGTAGCCCAGCCAGCGGCAGGGCTCGGGAGGCCAGCTGGCCAGGCTCGATAGCGGGCGGTTGTCGAGCACCCAGGGTTGTGCCGTCAGCTCGTTGCGCTGGTTGAGGATCAGCGCCGCCAGGGTGCGTCCACCCAGGTTGGTAGCGCCGACGCCTTCGCCGCCGTAGCCGCCGGCAAGGGCGATGCCGCGCTGGCGGTCGCAGAGCATGTGTGGGCGGAAGCGCCGCGCCATGCCGAGGTTGCCGCCCCAGGTATGAGTGATGCGTACCTGTTTGAGCTGCGGGAACAGTTCGCCGAACAGGTAGCGGCGCAGTTCGACTTCGTGTTCGTCGAGGTTGAAGTTTTCGCGCAGGCGCCCACCGAAGCGGTAGCCACCGCGGGCACCGAAGACCAGGCGGTTGTCGGCAGTGCGCTGGCCATAGGTGACCTGGCGGCTGCTTTCGCTGAAGGCCTGGCCCTGGCTCAGGCCGATCTGTTCCCAGGCGCTTTCCGGCAGCGGCTCGGTGGCCACCAGCAGGCTCTGTACTGGCAATTGGTGTTTGCCCAGTGGCGGCAGGCTGGCGGCGTAACCCTCCACGGCAGGCACCATCCACTGGCAGCGAATCTGTGCCAGCGGGGTACGCACCTCGCTCGGCTGCCAGTCGATGGCCGGGGTGTTTTCGTAGATCGATACGCCCAGCGCCTCCACTGCCCGGGCAAGGCCGCGCACCAGCTTGGCGGGCTGGATGGTCGCCGTGTGCGGGCTGTAAATGGCTCCAAACGCATTGCTGACCCGCAGCTGGCTCCCCAACTGCTCGGGGCTCAGCCAGCGGTAGTCGTCCTCGGTCATGCCTTGACGATACAAGTCGTCGAGGTAGGCGCGCAGGCTGCGTTCCTGCTCCGGGTAGCGCGCCGCGCAATAAAGGACGCCGCCTTTGCGGTAGTCGCAGTCGATGCCTTCGCTTTGCAGCACGCGATGCACTTCATCCGGGATGCCGTGCAGCAGGTCGATGCTGGCGCGGCGCTGTTGCGGCGAGAGGGTGCCGAGCAGGCGGTCTTCGCCGAGCAGGTTGCCCATCAGCCAGCCCCCATTACGGCCGGAGGCGCCGA
Source organism: Pseudomonas sp. YQ_6 (assembly GCF_043103245.1). Classification (NCBI taxonomy): domain Bacteria; kingdom Pseudomonadati; phylum Pseudomonadota; class Gammaproteobacteria; order Pseudomonadales; family Pseudomonadaceae; genus Pseudomonas; species Pseudomonas sp. YQ_6. The sequence goes on along the minus strand of NZ_JBICJR010000035.1, from coordinate 91,763 downwards.
AGCCGGCGATTTGGGCTTCGATCACCGCGATGTTCAGCTGGGGTGCCTGGCGCTTGAGGTAGTACGCGGTCCAAAGGCCGGTATAGCCGGCACCGATGATGCACACGTCAACGTCGAGGTCATTGCGCAGTGCCGGGCGCGCGCACAGCGGCTCGTCGAGCTGGTCCATCCACAGGCTGAGCGTGCGCAGGGGTTGCATCGGGTTCGGCTCCACATCCGTCAAGGTCTGTGGGCGATCGTAGTGGTGTCAGCGGGCAGCTGTCTTACGTGCGTGCACGCAGGGAAATTTGCTTCAGGTAGGCCTTGGGCGTGAGCCCGGTGTGCTCACGGAAGCACTTGTAGAACGCCGACAGCGAGTTGAAGCCGGCACTGAAGGCCAGCTCGTCGATCGTCGCCTCGACGCTGTCATCGCCGAGGCTGGCCATCAGGTGCTGCAGGCGTGCCTGGTTGACGTAGCGGTAGAAGCTTTGCCCCAGCACCTGGTTGAGCAGGTAGGAAATCTGGTTGCGGCTGTAGCCGCTGGCGTCGGCGACCTGTTGCAGGTCGAGCTCCGGGTCGAGGTAGGGGCGTTGACGCTGGAAGTAGTGCTCCAGGTCCTGGGCCATGGTCGACAACTGCCGAGGCGACAGGCCCAGGCGGCTGGTGGCAGGGCGCGGACCGCTGTTGGCGTGGCCTGTGCCGTTCTGGCGGACCAGCGTGGCGTATTCGTTGACCCGCCAGATCAGCCCGTCTTTGACGGTGATCGCCTCGCTGGACTGGAACGCAACCAGGCCGTCGCCGCCCTGGACCGTGACCTGATACTGGATGAATGCGGTGCAGCCATCGACGCGGATGCGGTCGCTGTGGACGATGTCCTCGCCGGCTTCATGGGGCAGGCAGGCACGTACGTAGTCGCGCAGTTCCTGATGGCCGAGCACGCGGTTCTGAAAGAAGTCGTGGTACTGAATATCGGGGTGGTAAAGCGCCATGACGCCATCGAGGTCGCGATGCTTCCAGCAGAGGTGGTAGCGCAGCACGATTTCGGCGGTAAGCGGGGTTTGCTCGGGGCCGTCGGGGAGGGTGGTGGCGATCATGGTTGGATAGTGCATTGCAGAACACCCAGGTGCAAGGGCGTGGATCCTGCATATTGCACGGTTTGCTCAGGCGGCTTGGAGGGTAAGCCTTTGATTCTTATGAATGTAGTTTTTTGATACAACTGGCATGGCGGCTGCACCTTTCTTGTCACCATCGAACAAGGAGAAAGGCCATGCGCTCGATACTGCTTTGGATGATTGGGGTGCCGATTCCGGTGATCATTCTGATCTGGTTCTTTATGCATTGAGATTTTGGGGGCCGCTTTGCGGCCCTTTTGCTGCAACTCCTCGCTGCAAAAGGCATGTGCAGGGCGGGCCCGGATGTCCGGCTTGAGATCCAATAAATTCAATAGAAGTTGGTGTTCTAATGAACGCCAAGGTCTCGTTGAATATGTTGTTTAGTGTAGGAAGTGTAGGTGAGGTATTGTCTGGAAGTTCCTATAGTATTTTCTTGAGACTTGCCATTGACTATAGTGCTAACTAACCCGTTAATGATGTTGCTAGCTGGTGGATATGCAGAAATACGTGCAGTCTGTAGAGGTTAGTCAAAAATAGGTGTTTGATTTCTGCTGGTTACCCGATTACTGTCTGGGGAGGTTCAGGAATAACTCATAATTAAGGGCCGTTACTATGGACGTTTTCATGGGGTTGCTGGCTGCGGTGTTCTGGGGGGCACCGACTTCTTGGTCTGGGTGAACGCAAGAGCGGTTGGAGTAAACGGGCTGTATTTTTCGGTCAGTTGCTAGGGCTTTTCTTGATGGCGATCATTATTGCCATTTCAGCCGATCAGTGGCAAAAGTTTATATCTGCGCCTGGTTCATGATAGGGGTTTTTGGGGTGTGCAAGCCTTGGCTCTTCAGGCTGCGTTCCTTCCGCTGCATTCTCAAATCCTCGGCGCTGAAACGCATGCTCAGTGTTCCACTATTAGCCCTGCTAACTGAGCGATGGTCAGGAAGCGTGACTGGGCAGCGCAGCAAACTGCTGTTTTTCGCATTGAGGGCTGCCCAGTTTTCTAACAGTTAAAGAAACTGCTCCGCATAGTGGCACGCAACCTGCCGCGTACTCACCTGCCTCAGCGCCGGCACCTCCTTGGCACACCGCTCGGTCGCATACGGGCAGCGTTTGTGGAAGGCACACCCATCCGGCGGGTTCAGCGGGTTGGGCAGCTCCCCGACGATGCGAATCTTCGGCTTCAACGGGTCTGGATGAATCGCCGGTGTCGCCGACAGCAGCGCCTGGGTATAGGGATGCAGCGGCTTGTTGTAGATGTCCTCCTTCGGCCCCATCTCCGCCGGCCGCCCCAGGTACATCACCAGTACCTGATCCGCCACATGCCGCACCACCGCCAGGTTGTGCGAGATGAACACGTAGGCGGTGTTGAACTCCTTCTGCAGATCCATGAACAGGTTCAGCACCTGCGCCTGAATCGACACGTCCAGCGCGGAGGTCGGTTCGTCGGCCACCAGCACCTTGGGTTGCAGCATCATCGCCCGGGCCAGGGCGATACGCTGGCGCTGGCCGCCAGAGAACATGTGAGGGTAGCGCTGGTAGTGCTCGGGGCGCAGTCCGACCTGTTCCATCATCTTCTGCACTTTGTCGCGGCGCTCGGCCTTGCTCAGCGAGGTGTTGATCAGCAGCGGTTCGGCCAGTTGGTCACCGATCTTCTGCCGTGGGTTGAGCGAGGCGTAGGGGCTCTGGAACACCATCTGCACATCGCGGCGCAGTTGTTTGCGCTCTGCCTTGCTGGCGCCCTTCACCTCGGTGCCGGCAATTTGCAGCGAGCCGGACGACGGCTCTTCGATCAGGGTCAGGGCGCGGGCCAGGGTCGACTTGCCGCAGCCCGACTCGCCGACCACGGCCAGGGTCTTGCCGGCCTCCAGTTCGAACGACACGCCATTGAGCGCGCGCACCAGCGCATGGCCCTTGAACAGCCCGCGGGAGACTTCGTAGTGCCGGGTCAGCTCCCGGGCAGATAGAACGACGGCCATCACGCCACCTCCTGGTTCAGCGGGTAGAAGCAACGCACCAGGCTGTGGGCCTGAGGGTCGAGGGGCGGGCGCTGGCGCCGGCAATTGTCCTGTACATAGGGGCAGCGTGGTGACAGCAGGCAGCCGACCGGGCGGTCGTAGCGGCCGGGGACGATGCCAGGCAATGTGGCCAGGCGCTCGGCGCCAATGCTGTGCTCGGGGATCGCGGCGAGCAGGGCTTCGCTGTAAGGGTGGGCGGGCACATCGAACAGTTCTGGCACCTGGCCCACTTCCACGGCTTGGCCGGCGTACATCACGCACACCCGCCTGGCGGTTTCGGCGACCACGGCGAGGTCGTGGGTGATCAGGATGAGCGCCATGTTGCGCTCCTTCTGCAGGTTGACCAGCAGTTCCATGATCTGTGCCTGGATGGTCACGTCGAGGGCCGTGGTCGGTTCGTCGGCGATCAGCAGCTTGGGCTCGCCGGCAATGGCCATGGCGATCGCCACACGTTGGCTCATGCCGCCTGACAGCTGGTGCGGGTAAGCGTCCAGGCGGCTTTCGGCGGCCGGAATCTCGACCTTCTTCAAGAGCTCCAGAGCACGCTGGCGGGCAGCCTTGCCCTTAAGGCCCAAGTGCTGGCGCAGCACTTCCTCTATCTGGAAGCCCACGGTGTAGCTGGGGTTGAGCGCGGTCATCGGGTCCTGGAAGACCATGGCGATATCCTTGCCCACCACCTTGCGCCGCTGACGGCCGCTGAGCTTGAGCATGTCGGTGCCGTCGAATGTCAGGGCGTCGGCGGTGATGCGCCCGGGGGCATCGATCAGGCCCATCAGGGCCATCATGGTGACCGACTTGCCCGAGCCGGACTCGCCGACGATGGCCAGGATTTCGCCGGCGTCCACCGCCAGGTCCAGGCCATCGACCACCGGTACCGCGTTGGCGTCGCCGAAGCGCACATTCAGGTTGTTGATCTGCAACAGTGACATGGCGTTCTCCTCAGGCGGCGTTCTTGAGTTTCGGGTCCAGCGCATCGCGCAGGCCGTCGCCCATCAGGTTGATTGCCAGCACACTGAGCAGAATGGTCAGGCCGGGCAGGCTTACCACCCACCAGGCGCGCTCGATGTAATCCCGGGCCGAAGCCAGCATGGTGCCCCACTCGGGGGTAGGCGGCTGCACGCCGAGGCCGAGGAAACCCAGCGCAGCGGCGTCGAGGATCGCCGAGGAAAAACTCAGGGTCGCCTGCACGATCAGCGGTGCCATGCAGTTGGGCAGCACGGTGACGAACATCAGCCGGGGCAAGCCGGCGCCGGCCAGGCGGGCAGCGGTGACGTAGTCGCGGTTCAGTTCGCCCATCACCGCGGCGCGGGTCAGGCGCACGTAGGACGGCAGGGAAACGATGGCGATGGCGATCACGGTGTTGATCAGGCCTGGGCCGAGGATGGCGACGATGGCCACAGCCAGCAGCAGTGACGGCAGCGCCAGCATCACGTCCATCAGGCGCATGATCGACGGGCCGAGCAACTGCGGGAAAAAGCCGGCCAGCAGGCCAAGGAGAATGCCTGGGATCAGTGACATCACCACTGACGACAGGCCGATCAGCAGCGACAGCCGTGCACCTTGAATCAGCCGCGAAAGCAGATCACGGCCCAGTTCGTCGGTGCCCAGGATGAACTGCCAGGTGCCGCCTTCCAGCCACACCGGCGGGGTCAGCAGGAAGTCGCGGTACTGCTCGCTCGGGTCATGCGGGGCGACCCAAGGCGCGAACAGCGCGCAGAACACCACCAGGCACATGAAGGCCAGGCCCATTACCGCGCCCTTGTTGCGCGCGAAGGCTTGCCAGAATTCTTTGTACGGGGAGGGGTACAGCAGGCTCTGGTCCACCGGGCTGGCCGGCGACACGGATTTTGGAATCGGGCTAGTCATGGCAAGGGCCTCAGCGCTGATGACGGATGCGTGGGTTGGCCAGGCCGTAGAGGATGTCCACGACGAAGTTGACCAGAATCACCAGGCAGGCGATCAACAGGATGCCGTTCTGGACCACGGGGTAGTCACGGGCACCGATGGCTTCGATCAGCCATTTGCCGATGCCCGGCCAGGAAAAGATGGTTTCGGTCAGCACCGCACCGGCCAGCAGCGTGCCGACCTGCAGGCCGAACACGGTCAGCACCGGGATCAGCGCATTGCGCAGGCCATGGACGAACACCACACGGGCCGGCGACAGGCCTTTGGCGCGGGCGGTGCGGATGTAGTCTTCGCGCAGTACTTCAAGCATCGACGAGCGTGTCATGCGGGCGATCACCGCCAGCGGGATGGTGCCGAGCACGATGGCCGGCAGGATCAGGTGCATCACAGCGTCCTTGAACGCGCCTTCTTCATCGCTGAGCAGGGTGTCGATAAGCATGAAGCCGGTCTTCGGCTCGATGTCGTACAGCAGATCGATGCGCCCGGATACCGGGGTCCAGCCCAGGCTCACCGAGAAGAACATGATCAGGATCAGGCCCCACCAGAAAATCGGCATCGAGTAGCCGGCCAGTGATATGCCCATGACCCCGTGGTCGAACAACGAACCGCGCTTGAGTGCGGCGATCACCCCGGCCAGCAGGCCGACGATGCCGGCGAACAGCAGGGCGGCGAAGGCCAGTTCCAGGGTGGCCGGGAACAGGGTGAGGAACTCGCGCCACACGCTTTCGCGGGTGCGCAGCGATTCGCCGAGGTCACCCTGGGCAAGTTTGCCGACGTAGTCCAGGTACTGGACCGGCAGTGGCTTGTTCAGGCCCAGGCGTTCCATGGCCTGGGCATGCATTTCGGGGTCGACCCTGCGCTCGCCCATCATCACTTCCACCGGGTCGCCGGGGATCAGGCGTATGAGCGCGAAGGTCAGCAAGGTGATGCCGAAAAAGGTCGGTATCAGCAGGCCAAGGCGCCGGGCAATAAAACTCAACATTGTCGGGGTTACCTCATCAGGCCGTGGGGCGATCAGCCCGCTACGGCAGAGCCGCCGGTCCCCGTGTGGGTCGCCGGCGGTCGTTGTTGTTCTACTTCACCTTGGTCGTGGCGAAGTTATTGTTGGTCAGAGGGCTGATCACGTAGCCCTCCACGTTGTCACGCATGGCCGTGAACACCTTGGGGTGGGCCATGCTGATCCAGGGTTGGTCGTCATCGTACACCTTCAATGCCTCGCTATAGAGCCTTGCGCGCTCGTCGTTGTCGATCACCTCGCGGGCACGGGTGATCAGCTCCTGGAATTTCGAGTTGCACCAGCGCGCGTAGTTCTCACCGTTTTTGGCGGCCTCGCAACTGAGCAGCGGGCCAAGGAAATTGTCCGGGTCGCCGTTGTCGCCTGCCCAGCCGGTGGACACCAGGTCGGCTTCGCCCTGCTTGGCGCGGCGCAGCATCTCGGCCCATTCCATCACGCGAATATCCAGCTTCAGGCCGATCTGCTTGAGGTCGGCTTGCAGCATTTCGGCGGACAGGCGCGGGTTAGGGTTCGTCATGCCGCCGCCGTTGCGGGTGAACAGGGTGATTACCGTGCCCTCGGGTACACCGGCCTGCCTGAGCAGGGCGCGGGCTTTATCGAGGTCGCGCGGTGGGTTCTGGTTGTGGGTGTTGTAGCCGATCATGGTGGGTGGGTAAGGGTTTACACCCACCAGTGCGTTGCCTTTGCCAAACAGTTGGTCGACATGGGTCTGGCGGTCGAAGGCCATGTTGATGGCTTTACGCACGCGCACGTCGTTGAGGTATTTGTGCTGGGTATTCATGGCGATGTAGCCGGTGACCAACGCTTCGGTCTCTGCGACCTTGAGCCTGGCGTCGGCCTTTATCGACGGCACATCCTCGGGTTTGGGGTACAACGCCACCTGGCACTCGTTGGCGCGCAGTTTCTGCAGGCGTACGTTGCTATCGGTAGCGATGGCGAATATCAGGGCGTCGGCTGGCGGCTTGCCGCGAAAGTAATCCGGGTTAGGTTTGAAGCGGACCTGCGCATCCTTGTTGTAGCGCTGGAAGATGAACGGGCCGGTGCCGATCGGCTTGCTGTTCAGCGCTGCGGTCTTGCCGGCCTTGAGCAACTGGTCGCCGTATTCGGCGGAGTAGATCGAGGTGAACCCCATCGCCATGTCCCGCAGGAACGGCGCTTCCGGGCGGGTGAGAGTGATCACCACCGTGTGGTCGTCGGTTTTGTCCACCGACTTGAGCAGTTGCTTGAAGGCCATGCTTTCGAAGTACGGGTAGCCGACGCTGGTCTTGTCGTGCCATGGATGGGCGGGGTCGAGCTGGCGGCGCAGGCTCCACAGCACATCGTCGGCGTTGAATTCACGGGTAGGGGTGAAGTACTCGGTGCTGTGGAACTTCACCCCCTGGCGCAGGTGAAACGTGTAGGTCAGGCCGTCGGCTGAAATGTCCCAACGCTCGGCCAGGGCCGGCTGGATATCGGTGGTGCCGGGCTTGAAGTCGACCAGGCGGTTGAACAGGGTTTCGGACGAGGCATCGAAAGTGACCCCAGTGGTGTACTGAACAACGTCGAACCCTTCCGGGCTGGCTTCGGTACACACCACCAGCGGCTTGGCGGCCAGATGCGTGGCGCTGCCCAGTATCAGCGCTGCCAGGGTAAGGCGCAGCATTGGCGTTTTCCTGAAAGCTATCTGCATAGGTTGAAGTCTCCCTGCGTGCATTGATTCCAGCGTAGCTGCCACGGCCTGCAGCGAAGCAGGCCGTGGCGCCCGCGCTCAGAGAATGTTGAACGGAATGGTGGTGACCACGCGGAACTCATCCAGGCTGCCATCGCCCTGGGCCTTGCTGGCGCGATGGGTGGTGTAGGTGGCGCGGATGCTGGTGTCTTTCAGCGGCCCGCTCTGCAGCGCGTAGCTGGTGCCGATACCCCACTCATAGTGGGTTTCGCCATCCAGGCCATTCACGTCGTAGGCAGTGCCGCGGTAGTGAGTGCCGTCGATACCCCAGCCGCGGGCGTTGTACAGGTTGAACTTCAGGCCAGGTACGCCATAGGGCGCCATGTTCAGCACATAGGAAAGCTGCAGCGATTTCTCGTTGGGGCCGTTGAAGTCCGACAGCAGCGAGTTGGCCAGGAAGATGCCGTTGGTTTCGTGCAGGTAGTCGAAGTACTCATTGCCGTTGACCTGCTGCCAGGAGGCGCTGAGGGTGTGGGCCTGATGGGTCAGGCCCAGTGACAGGCTGTAGGTGTCATTGTCGATCTTGCCCATTTTCTGGCTGCCGGCGTCGACGGTCTTGTAGTAGTTCAGGCCGGTGCTCAGGCTGAGCACTGCGCTGTCGCCGAGCACATGGTTGGCGCCCAAGTAGTACTGGTTCCAGAAGTCCTCGACCTTGGTGGCGTACAGGCTGGTACTCAGGCTCTTGAACGGCTGGTAGTTGATGCCGGCGGTGCTGGCACGGTCGGTTTCCACGCCGGTGGCGCTGTACTCGCTGCGGAACTTGCTGAGGCTCTGTTCGGTACGTGGCGAGACGCGGTCGAAGGTGCCCAGGTCGAGGCTGAGGTTGTCGAATTCAGCGCTGTGCAGGAACGCGCCCTGGAAGCTCGAGGGCAGGGCGCGGTTGCCGATGTAGGCGATCATCGGCGTGTCCACCGACTGGCGGCCAAGGGTAAGGGTGGTGTTGGACACGCGCGCCTTGATATTGCCCAGGCCTAGTTTGCTCCACTGGCCGATGGGGTCGCCATCGCTGTGGGTGAGGGTGCGGTTGTTGGGGCCGGCAATGGCTTCGCGGCTCTGCTGCAGGGCGATGGCGTTGTAGCCGGCAGCCTCGACGGCGAAGCCCACGGTGCCCTGGGTGAAGCCGGAGCTGTAATTGAGGATGGTGCCCTGGACCCAGTTTTCACGGCTGTGGGTGTCGTGGCGGGTGCCGTCGTTCTTATAGTACTTCCACAGCGGCGCGCGTGCGGCGCGTTCGCGGGCATACCAGTTGCGGGTGCTGCCGGACAGGCTTTGGCCGTCGATGAAGCCGCTGGCTTGCGCTTGCTCGCTGCTGCTTTTGAGGGTGAGCGGGAGGTAGTCCTGGCTCTGCGGATCTGCCTGGGCCACCGTGGAAAAGGCACTGATGGATAACGCCAGTGCGGTCAAGGTGAATACTTTCAAGGTTAAAGCTCCCTTTCTTTTCTAGTTATGGCCGGCCTTGTGGGCCGGGTGATTGCTGCGGTGTTGCCAGGGGTGCCGCGGGATCGCCGGGCAGAATCGGGGCGTTGTGTTGGCCGTTCTGGCCTCTTCGCGGGCAAGCCCGCTCCCACAGGTAGGGCGCAGTGTCCGAACCTGTTGAGATCCTGTGGGGGCGGGCTTGCCCGCGAAGAGGCCGGTACTGGCTAACGCTTAATCAACACTCACACCGGAAAAATCATTGCGCCCAAACGGGCTGACCTTGAACTGGGAAACCTTGACGCTAAGCGGCTGGCTCACGGTGGAATGCGCCACCGGCGTAATCGGTACCTGCTGCTTTAGCCGCTGCTGGGCCTGCTGGTACAGGGCGGTGCGTTGCGTACGGTCGGTCACTTGCTTGGCCTGCTTGACCAGGCTGTCGTACTGCGGATCGCACCACTGCGAGTAGTTGTTGCTGCCGATGGCATCGCAGCTGTAGAGGGTGCCGAGCCAGTTGTCCGGGTCGCCGTTGTCACCGGTCCAGCCGATCAGGGCGATGTCGTGCTCACCGTTTTTCATGCGCTTGAGGTATTCGCCCCATTCGTAGCTGACGATGCGCACCTTGAAACCGAGCTTGCTCCAGTCGGCCTGGAGCATTTCGGCCATCAGCTTGGCATTGGGGTTGTACGGGCGTTGCACCGGCATGGCCCACAGGGTGATCTCGGTGCCAGGTTTGACACCCGCCTGCTGAAGCAGCTGTCTGGCCTTTTCCGGCGCGTACGGGGCGTCCTTGATGCTGTCGTCATAGGACCACTGGGTCGGTGGCATGGCGTTGACCGCCCGTTGGCCGGCGTCCTGGTACACCGCCTGGAGGATGGCTTCCTTGTTGACCGCCATGTCCATTGCCTGGCGCACTTCCAGGCGGTCGAATGGCGGGTGCTGGGTGTTGTAGGCGATGTAGCCGAGGTTGAAGCCTGGTTGCTGGAGCACCTGCAGCGTGCTGTCGGCCTTGAGCGCCGGCAGGTCGGCCGGGCGTGGGTGCAGGGTGACCTGGCATTCGTTGCGGCGCAGCTTCTGGATACGCACCGAGGGGTCGGTATTGATCGAGAACACCAGGTTGTCGATCTTCACTTCGTTCGCTGCCCAATAGTCCTTGTTGCCCTTGTAGCGGATCTGCGAATCCTTCTGGTAGCGCTGGAACACGAATGGCCCGGTACCGATAGGCTGCTGATTGATGTCGCTGGGGCGTCCACTGGCCAGTAGCTGCTCGGCGTATTCAGCGGAGAGGATGGAGGCGAAACTCATGGCCAGGTTCTGGACGAACGCGGCATCGACGGTGTTCAGGGTGAACACCACGGTCAATGGGTCGGTCTTCTCGACACGGGCGATGTTCTTGTCCAGGCCCATGCCGTTGAAATAGGGAAACTCGGTAGGGTAGGCCTGACGGAACCGATGACCCTTGTCGAGCATGCGGTTGAAGGTGAACAGCACATCGTCGGCATTGAACGTGCGGCTCGGGCTGAAGGCCTTGTTGCTGTGGAACTTGACCCCTTCACGCAGGTGGAAGGTGTAGCGCAGGCCGTCGTCGGACACCTCCCAGCGCGTCGCCAGGGCCGGGTGCACGGCGGTGCCGCCACGTTCGAACTCGACCAGGCGGTTGTAGATGGGTTCGGCGGCGTCGTTGTCGGTGGCGCTGGTGTACTGGGCGGTGTCGAAACCGGCGGGGCTACCTTCAGAGCAGAACACCAGGTTGTTGGCGAGCAGGACCGGGGATTGGCTGATCAGGCCCAGGGCCAGCAGCGCGGAAAGGCGGGTAACGTGGCGCATGGCAAATCCTTTTTCATCTGTTCGCGCCGCCTCCGGGTACGAATGGCGGCAACAGTTCGCCGACCCCGCAGCGTATGGCCGCAGGACGACATGAAGAGGTGGCGGGGGTGAAGGGCACCCGCGATTCAGCGGGTGCCTCAGTCAGCCTATTTGTCCACGCTGACGCCGTAGAAGGCGTTCAGCGCGAATGGGCTGATCTTGAAGTCCTTCACCTTGGCGCTCATGGGCTGGTAGACGGTGGAGTGGGCGATCGGGGTGATCGGTACCTGCTCCTTGAGGATATGCTGCGCCTTCTGGTACAGCTCGGTACGTTTGGCCTGGTCGGAAGTGGCCTTGGCCTGCTTGATCAGGTCGTCGTAGGGCTTGTAGCACCACTTGGAGAAGTTGTTGCCGTCGATGGCATCGCAGCCGTACAGGGTACCCAGCCAGTTGTCCGGATCACCGTTGTCGCCGCTCCAGCCGATCAGCATGGCGCCCTGTTCGCCGCCTTTGGAGCGCTTGATGTATTCGCCCCATTCATAGCTGACGATCTTTGCCTTGATGCCGATCTTGGCCCAGTCGGACTGGAGCATTTCGGCCATCAGTTTGGCATTGGGGTTGTACGGGCGTTGCACGGGCATGGCCCATAGGGTGATTTCGGTGCCTTCCTTGATGCCGGCTTCCTTGAGCAGTTGCTTGGCTTTCTCGGGGTCGAAAGCGGCGTCCTTGATGCTGTCGTCATAGGACCACTGCGTGGGCGGCATGGCGTTGACCGCCAGCTGGCCGGCGCCCTGGTACACCGACTCGATGATTTTTTTCTTGTCCACGGCCATGTCCAGCGCCTGTCGGACTTTCAGCTGGGCCATGGGGTTGGCCTCGTTGCTGCCCTTGATCTTGTCCATCACGTTGTAGGCGATATAGCCGAGGTTGAAACCGGCCTGCTGCGGCATTTGCAGGTTCTTGTCGGCTTTTAGCGGCTCGATGTCGGCCGGGCGTGGGAACAGGGTGACCTGGCACTCGTTCTTCTTGAGCTTCTGCATGCGCACCGAGGCGTCGGTGGTGATGGCAAAGATCAGGTTGTCGATCTTCACGTCCTCGGGCTTCCAGTAGTCCTTGTTGCCCTTGAAGCGGATCTGCGCGTCCTTCTGGTATTTGCTGAACACGAACGGGCCGGTGCCGATCGGCTTCTGGTTGATGTCGGCGGCCTTGCCGTTCTTTAGGAGCTGGTCGGCGTATTCGGCGGACTGGATCGAGGCAAAGCTCATGGCCAGGTTCTGGATGAACGCGGCGTCAACCTCGTTGAGGGTGAACTTCACCGTGTGCTCGTCAAGCTTCTCCACCTTGGCAATGTTCTTGTCCATGCCCATGTCGGTGAAGTATGGAAACTCGGTGGGGTACGCCTTGCGGAACGGGTTGTCCTTGTCGAGCATGCGGTTGAAGGTGAACAGCACGTCGTCGGCGTTGAACGGGCGACTGGGCTTGAAGTAGTCGGTGGTGTGGAACTTGACCCCTTCGCGTAGGTGGAAGGTGTAGGTCTTGCCGTCGTCGGACACTTCCCATTTGGTCGCCAGGCCCGGGATGACAGCAGTGCCGCCGCGCTCGAACTGGGTCAGGCGGTTGAACACGGTCTCTGCCGAGGCATCGAAGTCGGTCCCGGTGGTGTACTGCCCCGGATCGAAGCCGGCTGGGCTGCCTTCGGAGCAGAACACCAGGTTGGATGCGGCAACGGCCGACGGTGCGCCGCTAAGCAAGCCTGCACCCAGCAGGAACGGAATGACTGCGTGTTTGAGCATGGTGGCCTCATTGTTGTCATTTTTTGGATGAGGTGGCCTCGTGAGCCGACCTGCGGATACTTATGCAGGGGGCGTTCCCAATGCAACAGGTACAAGGATAGTTGGCGCCGGGAAAGTGGCACGAACGTACATGGATGTCGCATTGGTATAACTTTTGGCGAAGTTAAACGTTTGCGTAGGCAAAATGATGGCGTTTTGCGCGATGTTTCTAGGCAGGGGAAAGCGTAGGACGCACCCTGTTGGTGCGTAAGAAATGTCTGAAAATCGTGAAAATGACGCAGTCACCCGTAGGAGCGGGTTTACCCGCGAACACGGGCAAAGCCCGTGCCATCCACCGCCGTGTCTTGCTCGCGGGCTCCCACAGATGATGCGTGGACGCCTTATGGCATCTGCACTTCGATCAGGCCATCGGCATTCATGCTCACTTCACTGGTGCCCGCCTCGATATCTGGCGCCGGTGCTGCTTCATCAGCCCCCATGGCCTTCATCGCCATCGGCGCGCTACGCAAGTACGGGCGCGGGTAGCCGCTGCTGTTGAGGTTCAGGCTCACCACTTTGTAGCCTTTGCCACCCAGCGCTTCGGTCGCCAGTTGCGCGCGTGCCTTGAAGGCATCGACCGCATCCTTGAGCAGAGCATCCTCGCTGGCCTTGCGCGTGGCCGGGGCGATGGAGAAATCCATGCCAGCCATTTTCAGCTCTTGCAACAAATCGGCGGTAAGCTGGGACAAGGCCGGGAAGTTGGCGCTTTCAAGGCGCAGTTCGGCGCGCTCGCGCCAGCCGGTAATTTTCTGGCCCTTGCTGTCATACACCGGGTAGCTGTTGCGGCTGCCTTGGCTGATCTTCACGTCCTTGACCTGGCGCGACTGCTGCACGGCCTTGTTCATGGTTTCGGTAATCTGCTTGGCGAGCTTGCCCGGGTCGCTGTTCTGCGCTTCGCTGTACAGGGTCACGACCATCAGGTCGCGCGCCACTTCCTTGCTGACTTCGGCACGCAGCGATACCTGGTTGAAACGCGGTTCATCGGCAGCCAGTGCCGGCAGGCTGGCGAGCAGGCCGCAAGACATGATCAGGGCGGCGCCGCGACGTGGGATTTGCATGTGGTACTCCTTGGCATTTGAAGGCGTGGGGGCTGGTCATCCATTCCACGCATGGCCCATAGGACCGGCAACAGTGTAGTGGGTTCAAAAGTGCCATCATGAACCTGTGACAAAGTGTGGCGCTTTGCCGCATCGCTGCAGCGAGGCGCCTGGCTTCGGTATACTCCAGCCGATTTTTCTGGAGCACTCATCAGGAGAGCTCATGCTCGCCGCCGTACAACCGTTGTCCGCTACCCGCCAGAACCTCTGGCGCCTGACCGTCATTCGGGTCCTGGTCCTGGCAGCCCAGGCCGGCTCGGTGGGCGTTGCCTACTGGACCGAACTGCTGCCATTGCCCTGGCTGTCACTGGCCGGCACCTTGGCCTTGTCTTCGTTGCTGTGTGCCTTCACGGCCCTGCGCCTACGGCTGTCGCTGCCCGTCACCGAAATGGAGTACGCCCTGCAACTGGCCTGTGACCTGCTGATCCACAGTGCCTTGCTGTATTACTCCGGCGGCTCGACCAACCCGTTCGTGTCGTATTACCTGGTGCCGTTGGCGATCGCTGCGGTGACCTTGCCGTGGCTGTATTCGCTGATCCTGTCGGGCATTGCGCTGACGGCCTACAGCTTGCTGCTGGTGCAGTTCTACCCGCTCGAAGGGCTGCCGATGGCGCGGGACAAGATGCAGGTCTACGGCATGTGGCTGAGCATTGCCCTTGCGGCGGCTGTGATCACCTTTTTTGCCGCGCGCATGGCCGAAGAACTGCGCCGACAGGAGCAGCTGCGTTCAGAGCGGCGTGAAGAAAGCCTGCGCGACGAGCAATTGCTGGCTGTGGCTACCCAGGCCGCCGGTGCCGCCCATGAGCTGGGCACGCCGCTGGCGACCATGAGCGTGCTGATCAACGAAATGCGCCAGGACCATACCGACCCGCTGTTGCAGGAAGACCTGCAGATCCTCCAGGACCAGGTAAAGCTGTGCAAAGAGACCTTGCAACAGCTGGTGCGCGCAGCCGAAGCCAACCGGCGCCTGGCCATCGTGGAGCAGGATGTGACCGCCTGGCTGGACGAGGCGCTCAACCGCTGGCACCTGATGCGCCCGGAAGCCAGCTACCGCTTCCAGCGCCTGCGCGACGGCAAGGTGCCGCGTCTGGCGCCGCCGCCAGACCTGACCCAGGCGTTACTGAATCTGTTGAACAATGCCGCCGATGCCTGCCCTGATGATCTGGAGGTTCGCCTGGACTGGGACGCCCAGGACATCGTCATCAGTATCCACGACCATGGTCCTGGTGTACCGCCAGCCATTGCCGAAGCCATTGGCAAACCTTTTATTACCACCAAGGGCAAAGGCTTCGGCCTGGGCCTGTTCTTGAGCAAGGCCAGCGTGACCCGTGCGGGCGGCTCGGTGAAACTCTATAGTCATGAACAGGGTGGCACCCTGACCGAACTGCGCCTGCCCTATGGCAAGCGAGGAGATGAATGATGAGCGAAGAAAACCAGGTCGAAAGCGAAGAGCTGCCGCACCTGCTGCTGGTGGATGACGATGCCACCTTCACCCGGGTCATGGCCCGGGCCATGAGCCGTCGCGGTTTCCGTGTGAGCACTGCCAGTTCTGCCGAAGAAGGCTTGATTCTGGCCCAGCAGGACCTGCCGGACTACGCCACGCTGGACCTGAAGATGGATGGCGACTCCGGCCTGGTGCTGCTGCCCAAGCTGCTGGAACTGGACCCGGAAATGCGCGTGGTGATCCTGACTGGGTACTCGAGCATTGCCACCGCAGTGGAGGCGGTCAAGCGCGGTGCCTGCAACTACCTGTGCAAGCCGGCTGACGCCGATGACGTGTTGGCAGCACTGCTGTCGGAGCACACCGACCTGGATACCCTGGTGCCGGAAAACCCGATGTCGGTCGATCGCCTGCAGTGGGAACACATCCAGCGCGTGCTGAACGAGCATGAAGGCAATATCTCGGCCACCGCGCGGGCGCTGGGCATGCACCGACGGACGTTGCAGCGCAAGCTGCAGAAGCGACCGGTTCGGCGCTGATTCCTTATCGATGATGTTGGCCTGTTCGCGGGGGAATCCGCTCCTGCAACTGTGAGCGCGGGCTTGCCCGCGAAGGGCTGCAAAGCAGCCCCCATCAAGGCGAGCTCGATGAAGGTACTGTTGGTCATCCTTGCGCTGGTTGCAGGTAGCGCCAAAGCTGAAGACTGGCCTGACCCGCAGTGGCAGAACGACCCTGCCACCCTCGACTGGCAGGCCGTCGATGCCTACGCCTTTCCTGCACGATCCTCCTCGGAGCGCAACGGCATCCGCACGGACGCTCTGCTGATCATCCGCGATGGGCGTATCCTCCACGAGCGCTACACCGCGCCCACCCGCGCCGCCACCGCGCACCTGACCTGGTCGGTAAGCAAGAGCGTACTGGCCACGGTAATGGGCGTAGCCCAGGGCGAAGGCCGCTTCCAGCTGCAAGACCCGGTCAGCCGCTTCTATCCCCCCATGCGCGCCCACCCAGGCGTGCGCGTGGCCGACCTGCTGCACTGGGCCAGTGGCCTTGAGTGGCAGGAAGACTACGAATACGCGCCGCTGAAGTCCTCGGTGGTGGCCATGCTGTATACCCGTGGCCGCGCAGACATGGCCGCCTACGCAGCGGCCCGGGGTGCCGCCGCCAGCCCCGGTCAGCGATTCCTCTACTCCAGCGGCGACAGCAACCTGCTGGCCGCCGCGCTGCGTGGCATGCTCGATCCCGGGCAGTACCCCGACTACCCCTGGCACGCACTGTTCACCCCGTTGGGTATCGGCAGTGCGGTGTGGGAGCGTGACCGGGCAGGCACTTATGTAGGCTCTTCCTATCTCTACCTTAGTGCCCGTGATTTGGCCCGTATTGGCCTGCTGATGTTGCGCGACGGGCGCTGGCAGGGCCGACAATTGCTGCCCAAAGCCTGGGTGGCCTTCAACCGCACCCCGTTTGCCCAGGCCCAAGCGCTGCCCGGCGAGGCCATCCCGGGTGGCCACTGGTGGCTCAACCAGCCGCTGGCTGGCGCCGAACGGCCTTGGCCCAGTGCACCCGCAGACACCTTCGCCGCCCTTGGCCACTGGGGGCAGGCGTTATATGTGCTGCCTGAGCAAAAGCTGGTGATCGTGCGCTACGCCGATGACCGCGACAGCAGCTATCGACACGACGAACTGCTCAAGCGGGTGCTGGCGGTACTGGCCGGGGAGGGGGCATGAAGCGGCTATTGCTGCTGGCGCTGGTAGGGCTCCTGTTCTGGGCATGGCAGGAACGCCAGGCGCTGGCGGACTTCCCCGGCATACTCTCGGCCTACTCGGCCAAGGAGTACTGTTCCTGCCGCTTTGTCATGGGCTTCGACAAGGTGTACTGCCAAGGGTACGTGAAGCAGTGGCTGCCACTGAGCCTGCTGGAGGAAAACAGCCAGCAGCGGCGAGTCACCGCTGAAGGCCTGGGGCGACGCAGCCAGGCGGCCTGGCAAGGCGCGCGTGAGGGCTGCCGCTTGCTGCCATGAATGCAGGCGGGTAAGGTTGGCGGCCTGGTTTCACGAGATCTGTCATGTTCAAGTTGCCCCGTCTGCTGCCTGCCTTATTGCTGGCTCTGTGCCTGCCCGCTCATGCCAATTGGCACCTGGATGGCGAATCTTCACGGCTGTCGTTCATCACCGGCAAGAACGGCGACACCGCCGAAGTGCATCGCTTTCTGGTGTTGCATGGCACGGTCGATCGCAAGGGTATGGCCGGGTTGAGGATCGAGATGGACTCGGTGAGCAGCGGTATTCCGCTGCGTGACGAGCAAATGCGCGACAACCTGTTCGAGGTCGAGCGCTTCGCCGAGGCCACAGTGAAGGCGCAGATCGACCTGCAGCCGATCAATGACCTGGCCGACGGTGCTCAGATCGAATTGCGCCTGCCGCTGACGGTCACCTTGCATGGCCAGTCGCACAGCTACAATGTCCTGTTGCTGGCCACCCGCCTGGATGCGCGGCGTTTCCAGGTGGTGACCCTTGAGCCTCTGGTGCTGCGCGCCGAAGATTTTGGCTTGCTGCCGGGGCTGGAAAGCCTGCGCAAGTTCGCCAGGTTGAAGTCCATCAACCCGTCGGTACCGGTTAGCGCGGTGCTGATCTTCACTGCGCGCTGACATGGCGGGGCCGGTCTTCCCCTGGCGGGATGGCAATCAGTTCGAACTGCTTATCGACGGCCCTGCGTTCTTTCCGCGCATGCTCCTGGCGATCATGCGTGCCGAGTTCCAGGTTGACCTGGAGCTGTACCTGGTCGAGGCCGGTGCCTGTGCCGAGGCGGTGGTCGACGCGCTGGAGCAGGCTGCCCGGCGTGGCGTGCGGGTGCGGTGCCTGTTCGATGACTACGGTTCATTGGCTTTCAACAGCGCGTTGCGTCAGCGCCTGCTGGACGCTGGCGTGTACTTGCGCTGGTATAACCGCCTGCGCTGGAAGCGTGGCCTGCGTAACCTCTACCGTGATCATCGCAAATTGCTGCTGGTTGACGAACGTTGGGCCGTGGTGGGGGGGACGGGCGTTACCGACGAGTTCTGGACGCCGGGTGAGGCGACCAGCGAATGGCACGAAGTGATGGTGCAGATGCAGGGGCCGGTGGTGAGCGACTGGCAGTTGCTGTTCGACCGTCAGTGGCAAGCCAACAACCGCCGCACCGCCTGGCGCCCTGCTGAAGGCTTTGGCCTGCCGCGTCTGCCCAAGGTGCCTGCGCAGGGGCAGGGCATGGGCCGGGTTGCTTATGCCGACGCCCGCCAGCACCAGGACATCCTTCACGCGCTGGTACGGGCGCTGAACAGCGGCAAGAAACGGGTGTGGCTGGCCACGCCGTACTTCTTGCCGACCTGGAGCGTGCGCCGTTCGTTGCGCCGGGCTGCCAGCAAGGGCCTGGACGTGCGTCTGTTGTTGACCGGTCCGCGCACCGATCACCCCTCGGTACGCTACGCCGGGCATCGTTACTACCCGCGCCTGTTGCGTGCGGGCGTGCGGATTTTCGAGTACCAGCCGTGTTTCCTGCACCTGAAAATGGCTGTGGTAGACGACTGGGTCAGCGTCGGTTCGTGCAACTTCGACCACTGGAACCTGCGCTTCAACCTTGAAGCCAACATCGAAGCGCTGGACCCGCCGTTGACAGCGGCGGTGGTGGCCAGCTTCGAGCGCGACTTCGCCCAGAGCGAAGAAGTCGACCTCGCCCACTGGCATGCTCGCCCTTTGTGGCGCAGGGTGAAGCAACGGATCTGGGGCTGGCTCGATCGGTTGGTGGTCAACTTCCTCGACCGCCGTGACTGACAGCGGCTATCGTGCAGTGATTATTCAAAGCTAACCGAAGGAGTGGGCGAGATGACGGCGAAGAAAATTCTCATGCTGGTGGGCGACTACGTCGAAGATTACGAAGCGATGGTGCCGTTCCAGGCTTTGAGCATGGTGGGCCACACGGTGCATGCGGTGTGCCCGGAAAAGCTGGCGGGGCAGACCGTGCGTACCGCGATTCATGACTTTGAGGGTGAACAGACCTACAGCGAAAAGCCTGGGCACAATTTTGCCCTGAATTATGATTTCGTGCGGGTGCGGCCCGAGAGTTATGACGCGCTGCTGATCCCGGGTGGCCGGGCGCCGGAGTACCTGCGCCTGAATGAAAAGGTGTTGGACCTGGTCCGGGCGTTCGACCAGGCCGGCAAGCCGATTGCGGCGGTCTGCCATGGGGCCCAGCTGCTGGCAGCGGCAGGGGTGCTGGAGGGGCGTGAGTGCAGCGCGTACCCGGCATGTGCGCCAGAAGTGCGCCTGGCGGGTGGCACGTTCATCGACATCGCGGTGGACCAGGCGCATGTGGATGGCAACCTGGTGACCGCACCGGCATGGCCCGCGCACCCGGCCTGGCTGGCGGCGTTCCTTAAAGTGCTGGGCACGCGTATTGCCTGACAGGCTTGGTTGAGTTGGCAGCGGGTTGCTTCAGGCAACCTGCTCCACCCAGTCATTGAGGTTGTAGTAGTTGGTCACCCGGGCAATCTTGCCACAGTGAATATAGAAGAACGCCCCCGCCGGCAGCACATAGGTCTGGCCGTTTGCTGTCGGCAACCCTTCGTCATCGGCCAGGTATTGGCCATGCACGGTGAACTCCGCCGCCGCGCGGCTGCCATCGGCGTTCTGCATCACCACGATGTCGGCCAGGCGCTCGCGGTAGCAGCGGTTCATCTTTTCCATGAACGCGGCGAACCTGGCCTTGCCCATCTGACGCTCGCCCTGGTTGATGTCGTGGATCACGTCTTCGCTGAGCAGCGCCAGAAACGCCGGCATGTCACCCGCGTTGAAGGCGGCGTAGTAAGCATTTACCAGTTCGGTTGCGGTCATGGAACATTTCCTGTCGTGTAGGGAAAAGGCGGGTCGTTAACTCGGATGATAGGGTTTCCCCTCAAGCCCGGCTTAGCCGAGCGCGTCATCCACATCGACAAAACGACCGCCAAACATGGAAATACGCCTGTTGCACGGTGCCGCTATCGCGCCTTACATCGATGACCTCGCTCGCCTGCGCCTTACTGTGTTCCGCGAGTTCCCCTACCTTTACGACGGCACCCCAGAGTACGAGGCCGACTACCTGGCCAACTATGCCCGCTCCGGGCGCAGCCTGGTTGTGCTGGCGCTGGACGACGGCAAGGTGGTCGGCGCCTCTACCGGCCTGCCGCTGGTGGATGTCGCGCCCGAATTCCAGCAGCCATTCCTGGCCCAGGGGCGCGACCCGGCCAGTGTGTACTACTTCGGTGAGTCGCTGGTGTTGCCGGCATACCGCGGTCAGGGCCTGGGGGTTCGCTTCTTCATCGAGCGCGAGTCCTACGCACACAAACTGGCCGAGTTCGATTACTGCGCGTTCTGCGCGGTCGAGCGACCTGGTGCGCACCCGCGACGGCCAGCCGAGTACAAACCCCTGCATGGCTTCTGGCGCAACCGCGGCTTCCTGCACGACCCATCGCTGCGTACCACCTACGCCTGGCGTGACCTGGACGAGCAGGAAAGCTCCGACAAGCTGATGTCGTTCTGGCTCAAGGCACTGCCGATATGATCCGCCTGGCAGCCTGCCAGTATGCCATCGAGCTGCACGAAACCTGGGACGCCTACGCCGACCACCTGCAAGGCCTGTGCGCCGAAGCGGTGGAGGCGGGTGCACGCTTGCTGCTACTGCCGGAGTACGCCGGGCTGGTGTTGAGCGGCCAGCTGAATGCCGGGCAGCGGGAAGACCTGAAGGCTTCGATTGCCGGCATCCAGCCGCTGATCGAACCTTGGAAAGCGTTGTGCGAGAGCCTTGCCCGCCGCTGGGGGATCTACCTGCAACCGGGCAGTGTGCCGGTGCTGGACAACGATGGGCGCTACCGCAACCGTGCCTGGCTGTTCGGCCCCCAAGGTGTGCTGGGTTATCAGGACAAACTGATGATGACCCGCTTTGAGCGCGAGCAGTGGGACATCGCGGCAGGCCAGGGGCTGCAGGTGTTCGAAACCGAACTGGGGCGCTTGGGCATCCTGATCTGCTACGACAACGAGTTCCCGATGCTGGCCCGCCGCCTGGCCGAGTGTGGTGCCGACCTGATCCTGGCGCCAAGTTGTACCGATACCGAAGCCGGTTACCACCGGGTGCGTATTGGCGCCCAGGCGCGCGCCCTGGAGAACCAGATTGCCGTGTTGCAGAGCCCTACGGTGGGGGTGGCGCCCTGGTCGCCGGCATTGGACGAGAATATCGGCCGGGCAGGCTTGTTCGTACCGCCGGATCACGGGATGCCGGGGGATGGGGTGGTGGCGTTGAGTAAGCAGTTGAACCCGGACTGCAGCCAGTGGCTGGTGTGTGAGGTAGATCTGCAGGAAGTGCGGCGGGTGAGGCGGGAAGGGCAGGTATTTACCTGGCGGGACTGGCCGGAGCAGTTCGAGAGAGTCCTGTGATGACAGTGCGGCCTCTTCGCGGGCAAGGCCGCCCCCACAGGTAACGCGTAGCCTTCTGGCTTGCGCTGTACGTGTGGGAGCGGGCTTGCCCGCGAAGCAGCCGCCGCAGTTACATCAGGTTACTTCACTTCGACGGCCAGGCTTTCGGCAATCTTGCTCTGCCACAGGGCAGGGCCAGTGATGTGTACCGACTCACCGTTGCTGTCCACGGCGACGGTCACCGGCATGTCCTTGACTTCGAACTCGTAGATCGCTTCCATGCCCAGTTCGGCGAAGGCCAGTACCTTCGACTTGCGGATGGCCTGGGCGACCAGGTAGGCAGCGCCGCCAACGGCCATCAGGTACACGGCCTTGTTGTCCTTGATCGCCTCGATGGCGGTCGGGCCACGCTCGGACTTGCCGATCATGCCCAGCAGACCAGTCTGCTCAAGGATCTGGCGAGTGAACTTGTCCATACGGGTAGCAGTGGTCGGGCCGGCTGGGCCTACCACTTCGTCACCCACCGGGTCGACCGGGCCGACGTAGTAGATGAAGCGGCCTTTCAGGTCTACCGGCAACTCTTCGCCACGGTTGAGCATTTCAACCATGCGCTTGTGCGCGGCATCGCGGCCGGTCAGCATCTTGCCATTGAGCAGGATGGTTTCACCCGGCTTCCAGCTGGCCACTTCTTCCGGGGTGATGTCGTCGAGGTTGACGCGACGGGCGCTCGGGCCGGCTTCCCAGACGATTTCCGGGTAGGCGTCCAGCGACGGCGCTTCCAGTTCTGCCGGGCCGGTGCCATCGAGCACGAAGTGGGCGTGGCGGGTGGCGGCGCAGTTGGGGATCATGCACACCGGCAAGGACGCGGCGTGGGTCGGGTAGTCCATGATCTTGACGTCGAGCACGGTGGTCAGGCCACCCAGGCCCTGGGCGCCGATGCCCAGCTGGTTGACCTTGTCGAACAGCTCCAGGCGGATTTCTTCCAGGCGGTTCTGTGGGCCACGGGCCTTCAGTTCGTGGATGTCGATGGACTCCATCAACACTTCCTTGGCCATGACCGCGGCCTTCTCGGCGGTACCGCCGATGCCGATGCCGAGCATGCCAGGTGGGCACCAGCCAGCACCCATGGTCGGCACGGTCTTCAGTACCCAGTCGACGATCGAGTCGGACGGGTTGAGCATGGCCATCTTCGACTTGTTTTCCGAGCCGCCGCCTTTGGCTGCGACATCGACTTCCACCTTGTCGCCGGGGACGATGGAATAGTGGATCACTGCCGGGGTGTTGTCCTTGGTGTTCTTGCGGGCACCGGCCGGGTCGGCCAGGATCGAAGCGCGCAGGACGTTTTCAGGCAGGTTGTAGGCGCGACGCACACCTTCGTTGATCATGTCGTCGACGCTCATGGTGGCGCCATCCCAGCGCACGTCCATGCCCACGCGGATGAACACGGTGACGATACCGGTGTCCTGGCAGATTGGACGATGGCCGGTGGCGCACATGCGCGAGTTGATCAGGATCTGGGCGATGGAATCGCGTGCAGCAGGCGATTCCTCACGCAGATAGGCCTCGTGCATGGCCTGGATGAAATCGACGGGGTGGTAGTACGAGATGAATTGCAGGGCGTCGGCGACGCTCTGAATCAGGTCGTCTTGCTTGATCACGGTCATGCAGCGCGCTCCTCTTAAAGACGGGAACATTCAAAAAGACGCTCGACATAGCCGACCAGCACGTCGAAGCGCCTTGCAAGGCGCCGGCAGGTCAGGCCGACGGAAAAAGGCGCGGCAGTATAGCGCGCATCGGTGCCGGGCACACCTGCGGCCGGTCTGGACCATGGTCGGCAGCGTGCAGGCATCTATTTTGCTGGTGTGCGCTGCTTGGCTTACAGTGAGTCTTGGATAGCAGGAGATGTACCGAACATGCCCGAAATTTGCGTGGGCGAGCGCCGCTGGGTGGTGCCCATTGGCAGCAACCTGCTCGATGCCCTCAACGAGGCAGGGCTGAATGTGCCTTACAGTTGCCGCGCCGGCAGTTGCCACGCCTGCCTGGTGCACTGCCTGGACGGGCAACCGGCAGACGCTTTGCCCGAGGCATTGGCGTTGGAGAAGCACGCCCAGGGCTGGCGCCTGGCTTGCCAGTGCCGGGTGGTCGAGGACCTGCGCGTGGCGTTATACGACCCCTTGCTGGGTGGTGTACCGGCGCAGGTCTGTGCGTTGGACTGGTTTGGCGATGTATTGCGCCTGCGGTTGCGCCCCGATCGGGTGGTGCGTTACCAGGCGGGGCAGCATGTGGTGCTGTGGCTAGGGGCGGTTGCTCGGCCTTATTCCTTGGCCAGCCTGCCGGGCGAGGATGATTTTCTCGAGTTTCATATCGATTGCCAGCGGCCTGGTGCCTTTTGCGACAAGGTGCGTGGTCTGCAGGTCGGGGATGAGATGCGTTTGGGGGAGTTCAGAGGCGGAGCCCTTCATTACGACCCTGATTGGCAGGAGCGGCCGCTGTGGTTACTGGCTGCGGGAACCGGGCTGGCGCCACTCTGGGGTATCTTGCGCGAAGCGTTGCGCCGGGGGCATCGGGGCGAAATCCGGGTGGTGCATGTGGCGCGGGATCCGGCTGGGCACTATCTGGCGGAGAAGCTGCTGAAGCTGCCAGGGGTCAGTGTCGAGCTGGTGCTGGTAGAGCATGTGGATGAAGCGTTGGCCGGGATGCGGCTGTTGTCGCGCCAGACGGTGGCGCTGCTGTGTGGGGCACCGGGGAGTGTCGAGCGGTTTGCCCGGCGCATGTTCATGGCAGGGGTACCGCGGGGGCAGGTGTTTGCTGATGTGTTCGTCGAGCATGCCTGAGTAGCATTTGAAGTGCGAAGGGCCGCAAAGCGGCCCCTCTTTCATGCGGCGCTGCGCTCGGCGACGGGCACCTCGGCCTGCCCCCGCCGATAGAGAACCAGGTAATACGACCCAAATCCGATCAACCAGCAGAACACTGCCGTCCACACATTGTGCGACAGGAAGTGCGCCCCCTGCATCATCCTGCCCACCGACAGTATCGACCCTGCTGTCAAGGCCACTACAAACGCCACCCGCGCCACGCGCGGCTTGCGATCACGCAGCATGAAGAACAAGGCGAACAGGCAGAACCCGGTCGCTGCATGCCCGCCCGGCCAGCACAGCCCAGGCTTGTCGGTAGGTGGCCGTGGTTCCAGCAGCTTGCTGTAGGTTTCGGTGCCGCCAAACTGGGTCAGGCTCCAAGGGCACTGCACCTGGGTGACTTTTTTCAACGGCGTGACAAACGCCGTGGACAAGCCCAGTGCCAGCGCCAGGCAGCCCAGTTCACGGCGCCAGCCAAACAGGCGCTTCCAGAAAAAGCTCGCGGCAAAGGTCAGCAGCGATATCACCCCCAACAGGATCACCACTTGCTTGACCCGGTCATGCAGGATGTTTTCCAACAGGTAACTGTGGCGGCCAATGAACTGCCCGGCAGCGGGGTCGAAGAACAGGTTGGCGACATCCATGTCGACTGAAGTCAGCTCCAGCAGGATCAAGGCCACCGCAGTCGCCAGGGGAATCCCCAGGTACAGCCAGTAGTTGATCGGGCGAGGGCGGGTGCGTTGCTGCATGACAGCTCCAGGGCGCGAAAAAGAACGGGTATTGTCGGCCGCCCGCTATCCTGTGTCCGTGAAGGATCAGTGAAAAAACCGTCAAGTGCGGTGAATTTTCCCCAGGGCTGGCACCGTGCAGGCATAGGCCTTAAGCTGCGCCTGCCGCGCACCACAGCGAGAAGCGCCGCACAGGAGAAACCGATGCGCATTCTTTTGGTTGAAGACAACCGCGATATCCTGGCCAACCTGGCCGATTACCTGGGCATGAAAGGCTACACCGTCGACTGTGCCCAGGATGGCCTGTCCGGGCTGCATCTGGCTGCCACCGAACATTACGACCTGATCGTACTCGACATCATGCTGCCAGGCATCGATGGCTACACCCTGTGCAAGCGCCTGCGCGAAGATGCCCGCCGTGACACGCCGGTGATCATGCTCACTGCCCGCGACCAGCTGGACGACCGCCTGCAAGGTTTCCGCTCGGGTGCTGACGATTACCTGCTCAAGCCATTTGCCCTGTCGGAGCTGGCTGCGCGCATCGAAGCGGTGCTGCGCCGTGCCCAGGGCGGTGGGCGGCGCACCCTGCAGGTGGCTGACCTGAGCTACGACCTCGACACCCTCGAGGTGACCCGCCAGGGGCGCCTGCTGAAGCTCAACCCGGTCGGCCTCAAGCTGCTGGCGGTACTGATGCAGAAAAGCCCGCACGTACTGCGCCGCGAGGTGCTGGAAGAAGCCTTGTGGGGCGACGACTGCCCCGATAGCGACAGCCTGCGCAGCCATGTGCATCAGCTGCGCCAGGTGATCGACAAACCGTTTGAAAAACCGTTGCTGCATACCGTCCATGGCGTCGGCTATCGCCTCGCCGAGGGCCGCGATGGAGTTTAAGCAAAGCCTTGCCCAGCGCATCATCATCGCCTTTGCCCTGATGAGCGCGCTGGTGGCCGGAGCCTTCGCATTCGGTATCGTCGGCACAGTGCACCTGGTCGAAGAGCGACTGATTTCCTCGGTACTGGGCGGTGATCTGCAGCGCCTGTTGCGTATGGACAGCGTCAGTGACTGGAGTCATCGGCCTCGCCCAGACCAGCTGTTCTATTTCAGCGGCGGGCGTGACGACTTCGAGCTGCCCAAGGACCTGCGGCACCTCGACCGCGGTTTCCACGAGGTGTTCCGAGACCAGCTGTCCTACCATGCCATGGTCGAGATCGTCGATGGTCGCCGTTATGTACTGCTGCAGGACCAGAGCGACTTCGAGGAGCGCGAGCGCGTACTGTTTGCCGTGGTTGTGGTGGGCTTCGTGCTCAGCCTGGTGTTGGCCGTCATCCTTGGCTGGCTGGTTGCACGTCGGGTAATGGCACCGGTCATCCGCCTGGCGCGTCAGGTGCGCCACCGCGATCAACTATTGGGCCTGGCCCCGCCGCTGGCTCCGGATTATGCGGCAGACGAAGTCGGCCAGCTTGCAGTGGCTTTCGACGACACCCTGGGCCGCCTGCGTGATGCGCTGACCCGCGAGCGGCTGTTCACCAGCGACGTCAGCCACGAGCTGCGCACGCCGTTGATGGTGTTGGCTACCTCGTGTGAGCTTCTGATGGAAAACCCCGGCCTCGATGCCCGTGCGCGTAGCCAGGTGGAGCGCGTGGCGCGGGCCACCGAAGAAATGCGCGAGCTGGTCAAGACCTTCCTCATGTTGGCCCGCGCGCAGCGTGATGAGGGGGCAGTGGCGTCACGGGCGACCCTGCGCGAAGTGGCCGACGAGCTCATCGGGGTGTGGCGCGACACCATCGAACAGAAAGGCCTCACCCTGTATTTCGATGGCCGCGTGAGCGCTAGCCCTGTGCTGTACAACGCCACCTTCCTGCAGTCGGTGATGGGCAACCTGCTGCGCAATGCGGCGCACTACACCGACAGTGGGTATATCCGCCTGAGCCTGGAAGCCAACGGTTTCAGCGTAGAGGACAGCGGCGTGGGTATCCCCGAAGAGCAGCGCGAGGCCATGTTCAGGCCGTTCGTGCGTGGCGATGAACGGCGTGGCGAGGGGCTTGGGCTGGGGCTTTCGCTGGTGCAGCGGATCTGCGACGACCAAGGTTGGCGTGTCACCCTGACATCCACCTTGCCGCATGGCTGCCGCTTCCAGGTGGACCTGAGCAACACCGTGGCCAAAGGCGACCCGGACACCTTGGTCGAGTAATTTCTTGTATCAGGTCAAATAGTGCTCAACGTTTTTTTCACATTGGCATGACCTGATTCCAACGCTTGCATGACTAGTGTGGGCGCAATGGAGTCAGGAGATGCCCAATGCGTAGCCCCATCAAGCTTGAATTTTCCGAGAAGTACGACAAAGACCATGCGCGCGAGTACTTTCTCAAGCACCAGGACGGCCTGGCGCGACGCCTTTCCCACAAGCGAGATGAGCAGTTGGCGCGCCGCGCCTTGGCATTGGCGGGCGAGCCTGGCCTGGTACTCGACCTGCCATGCGGAGCGGGCCGTTTCTGGCCGCTGTTGGCGGAAAAGCCCAATCGGGTAATCATCGGTGCCGACAACTCCGAGGCCATGATCGAGACAGCCTGTGCGGCGCAACCGCCAGAAGTGGTGGCACGGGTACGGCCTTTGCAGACTTCTGCATTTGCCATCGACCTGCCAGACAACGCCGTGGACAGCATTTTCTGCATGCGCCTGTTCCATCACATTGGCGAGTCGGCGCACAGAAAGACCATTCTTTCGGAATTTCAACGGGTTAGCCGTGATAGTGTGATCCTTTCCCTGTGGGTGGATGGCAACTTCAAGGCCTGGCGGCGGAAAAAGCTTGAGCAACGCCGTAGCGCCAAGGCCGAACAGGACAATTACCAGAACCGTTTCGTGTTACCTGCCGAAACGGTCGAAGAAGAATTCAGGGCCGCCGGCTTCAGAATCCAGGAACGCCTCGACTTCCTGCCGTTCTATGCCATGTGGCGGGTCTATGTATTGCGTAAGGGGTAGTGTTTGATGGCTGTAGCCCATAAAGGGGAAGCGCAGTTCGATTTTTACTGGCGCCAGCAAGGCGAGTGGGTCGAGGAGCCTAACCAGCGCCGCGGCGGCGAGAGTGGCGTGCAACGCCTCAACGATGTCGATGGCAAGCTGTTGTATGCCAAACGCCAGGTTGGGCATATCTACCGCAGCCTGTTGCACCCTTTTGGTCGGCCGACCGTGTTGCGTGAACTCGATGCGCTGAACAGTTTCGAGCAGTTGGGCGTGCGTGTACCGCGCATCGTCTTCTGTGGTGCGCAGCGCGATGCCGAGCACCAGTGGCGCGCGCTGCTGGTCAGCGAAGCGCTGGACGGTTTTGTCGAACTCGACACCTGGCATGCCGAAGGTGCCCGCGAGCGTTACCCGCAGGTGGTGCATGAGCGCATGCTCAAGGACCTGGCGGACAACCTGGCGCGGATGCACCTGGGGCACTGGCAGCACGGCTGCCTGTATGGCAAGCACGTATTCATCAAGGTAATCGGCGAGGGCGAGCAGGCCCGGGTCGAAGTGGCGCTGCTGGACCTGGAAAAGTGCAGGCGGCGTATCAGCTGCCAGCGGGCGGCCGGCAATGACTTGCGTCAGCTGCGCCGCCATTCGTCGCTCAATGACGCGGAATGGCGGACGCTGCTCTACTTTTACAAGATGGCGTTTGGCAGCGCTGTCAAAGGGTTAGAGTAATGAAACTAGAAATTGCTCGAGCTTTGTTCCTGGTAGCTGGCCTGGCGGTGACCACCGTGGCGGTGGCTGCCTGGGAAGAGCCGAGGCCAACCGTGTTCAGCAAGGCTGAGATGGCAGAGCAGTGCGCGTTGCCGCGGGATGCAAAACCGCAGCAGCAGGCCCGGAGCGAGCCGGACCAGGACCTTTTGCTGTTCCTGTTTGGCCTGCGTCAAGGGTTGCGGTCACAGGGATGAACCCTGCGTTAGCTGGAAAAGCCAGAGGCCTCGCGATTGCGGGGCCTTTGGTTTTTTGCGTCTGCCTTGCCGGCCTCTTCGCGGGCAAGCCCGCCCCAAGGTCGGTTCAAGCGATTGCAGGTGCCTTGGCGCTCGCCTTGTGCGCCAGCAGGGTGTAGATGCACGGCAACACAAACAAGGTAAACAGCGTGCCAATCGACATCCCGGTGGCAATCACCATACCGATGTCGAACCGGCTGACCGCTCCTGCCCCGCTTGCCAGAATCAGCGGCACCATGCCGAACACCATAGCCGCAGTGGTCATCAGCACCGGCCGCAGGCGAATGGCCGCAGCTTCCTCGATCGCTTCGCGCACACTCAGGCCACGCTCATCGCGTAGCTGATTGGCGAACTCGACGATCAGGATACCGTGCTTGCTGATAAGCCCGATCAATGTCACCAGCCCGACCTGGGTGTAGATGTTCATGCTCGACACACCCAGGAACAGCGGCAAAAGCGCGCCACAGATGGACAACGGCACTGTCACCAGAATCACCAACGGGTCGCGGAAGCTTTCGAACTGTGCAGCCAGCACGAGGAAAATGATCGCCAGCGCCAGGCCGAAGGTGACCCACAATGCGCTGCCTTCCTGTACATACTGGCGGGCCGCGCCGGCGTAGTCGAAGGCAAAGCCTTCCGGGGCCTCTTCGCGAGCGATGTCCTGCACGGTCTTCAGCGCCTCGCCCAGGCTGACCATGGGCACGCCCTGGATGATCGCAGCGTTCAGTTGCTGGAATTGGTTGAGCTGGCGTGGGCGAGCGCGGTCGGTGAGGGTGATCAGGGTGGACAGCGGCAGCAACTGGCCCTGGTCGTTCTTCACGTAGTAGTTGTTCAGCCAGCCGGGGTTGTCGCGGTAAGACCGTTCAACCTGGGCGATCACCTTGTAACTGCGGCCTTCAAGGGTGAAACGGTTGATTTCCGCCTCGCCCAGCAGGGTCGCCAGGGTGCCGCCGAGGGTGTCCATCGATACCCCCATCTGCGCCGCCTTTGCCCGGTCGATGTCCACCACCACTTCGGGCTTGTCGAAGGCAAGATCGATATCGAGGAAGGCGAACTTGCCCGATTCCTGAGCGCGCGTCTTGATGCGCTGGGCCACGTCCAGCAGTGCCGGGTAGTCGCCAGCGGTATTGATTACAAACTGGAATGGCAAGCCCTCGCCAGTGCCGGGCAACGACGGCAGGTTGAAGCCGAAGATCTGCAGCCCGCTGATTTCCTCGAGTTTGGCCTGCACCAGCGGCAGTAGCTCCATCTGTGTGCGTTCGCGCTCGTTCCAAGGCTTGAGCAAAAAACCACCGATACCGGTCTGCACGCCGTTGAAGCCGTTGATCTGAAACGACGAGTAATACTCGGGGAAGGCCTTGAACAGCGGTGTGAACTGGTCGGTGTAGGCGTTGAGGTAGTCGAGGTTGGCCGGTTGAGGCGAGCTGCTCATCATGAAAATCACCCCCTGGTCCTCGTTGGGCGCCAGTTCGTTCTGGGTGAATTTGAGCAGCACCGGGATCAGGCACAGGATGATCACGGCAAACACCAGCACCACCGGCCGGCTGTCGAGGGTGGCGTGCAGCACACGCTGGTAGCGCCCTTTCAGGCGTTCGAACAGCTGGTCGAGGCGGTGGGCCAGGCCGCTCGGGTTCTGCTCCCGGCGCAGCAGCAGGGCGCACATCATCGGTGACAGGGTCAGGGCAACGATACCGGAAATGATCACCGCCCCGGCCAGCGTCAGGGCAAACTCCTTGAACAGCGCGCCGGTGAGCCCGGTGAGGAAGCCGATCGGTGCATACACGGCGGCAAGGGTGATGGTCATGGACACCACTGGCATGGCAATTTCGCGCGCGCCTTCCAGGGCTGCGTCGAACGGCGACTTGCCTTCTTCCATGTGCCGGTGAATGTTCTCCACCACCACAATGGCATCGTCCACCACCAGGCCGATGGCCAGCACCATGGCGAGCAGGGTCAGCAGGTTGAGCGAGTAGCCCATCATCTGCATGAAGAACAGTACACCGATCATCGACAGCGGTATGGTCACCACCGGAATCAGTACCGAGCGCAGGGCACCGAGGAACAGGAACACCACCACGATGACGATCAGCACCGCTTCGCCCAGGGTCTTGATCACTTCGTCGATCGAGGCCTGGATGAACCGCGTGGCGTCGTAGGCAATCGACACTTTCAGTGCCGAGGGCAGCTGGCTTTCCAGCTCAGGCATGATGCGCCGCACTTCCTTGATGACATCCAGTGGGTTGGCGGCCGGGGTGGCTTTGATGCCGATATAGACCGACGGGGTGCCGTCGAACGAGCTGACCGTGTCGTAGTTTTCTGCGCCCATCTCGACCCGCGCCACATCGCCCAGCAGCACGCGGCTGTCACCGCTGGTCTTGAGCGGCAGGGCGGCGAACGCCTCGGCCGACTTCAGCTCGGTGCTGGCGTTGACGCTGGTGACCACGTATTCGCCTTTCACCTCGCCAGCAGCGGAAAGGAAGTTATAGCGGCGTACGGCATTGGTCACGTCGGTAGCCGAAAGGCCGAAACCGGCCAGCTTCACCGGGTTCAGCCAAAGGCGCATCGCGAACACCTGGTTGCCGAGGATCTCCGCCTCGGCCATGCCCGGCAAAGTGGCCAGCTTGGGCTGGATAACCCGTGACAGGTAGTCGGTGATCTGCGGGTTGCTCATTTCCTTGCTGTAGAAGCTGACGTACATCAGCGCCGAGGCGTCGGCAGCTTCCTTGCTCAGTACCGGGTCTTCGGAGTCCTGGGGAAGCTTGTTACGCACCTCATTGGCCTTGGCCAGCAGCTCGGTGAACAGCCGGTCGCTGTCGGCGCC
The DNA here is from genome assembly GCF_043103245.1 of Pseudomonas sp. YQ_6. NCBI lineage: Bacteria > Pseudomonadati > Pseudomonadota > Gammaproteobacteria > Pseudomonadales > Pseudomonadaceae > Pseudomonas > Pseudomonas sp. YQ_6. The sequence continues at coordinate 59,671 of NZ_JBICJR010000035.1, read as the reverse complement.
AATGCGCGCGTAAATGGAAATGATCGAGAAGTTCTGCCGGCTCACCGAGGTCATGTAGTCAATGCCTTCGGCGCTGGCCAGGCTTTGCTGCAATGGCTGGGTGATATAGCCCTGAATGGTTTCGGCGTTGGCCCCGGGGTAGGCGGTGGTGACCGTAATCAGGGCGTTTTCCATTTGCGGGTACTGGCGGATCTGCAGCTTGTTCCAGGCCTGGAAGCCGAGCAGCAGAATCAGCAGGCTGACCACGCTGGCCAGCACCGGGCGGCGGATGAACGGGTCGGTGAACGCCATGTCAGCCTCCTGTCAGTCCTTGGCCGCTGCGCCCGGTTCGGGCATGAGGGCGTTGTCCTGGCCAATGCGTATCGCGGCACCGGGTGTGAGTTTCAGCTGCCCGGCGGTGACCACCTGTTCCCCGGCCTGCAGCCCTTCGCGGATCACAACCACGCCGTCTCGGCGCTCGCCAGTTTTTACCGTGCGCTGTTCGGCGATCAGTTGGGGTTGGCCCTTGTCGTCGTATTCCGGTTTGCCGTCCTTGTCCTTTTTCGGTGAGGCGACATACACCGAGTTGCCATACAGGGTGTAGGTAATGGCGCTTTCCGGCACCACCACTTGCGGTTGCGGGTTGGGCAGCAGGATCAACAGGCTGGCGAACATGCCTGGCAGCAGTTTGCCGTCGGGGTTGGCCATGGTGGCGCGTATCAGCAGGTTGCGCGTGGTTTCCTCGACCTTGGGGTTGATGGCGCTGAGGCTGCCGGGGAAGCGCTGACCCGGGTAGGCGGCCACTTGCACCAGCACCTGCTGGCCCAGGCTTAGTTGTGGCAGCGCCTGTTCCGGCACGTTGAAGTCTACGTACAGGCTGGACGTGTCTTGCAGGGTTGCGATCACAGTGCCGGCGGCCAGGTACTGGCCGATGTCCACCTGGCGGATGCCGATGGTGCCGCTGAAAGGTGCATTGATGCGTTTCTTGATCTTCTGCGCCTTAAGCTGCTCGACCACTGCCTGGTTGCGCCGGTACTGGGAGGAAAGGCGGTCGAACTCGCCGCGGGAGATGGCCGAATCGCCCACCAGCTGGCTGCCACGGCCGAAGTCGACCTTGGCCAGGCCCAGGTCGGCCAGGGCGGTACCGAGCAGGGCTGTTTCCTGATCGTCGTTGAGCTGCAAGAGCAGTTGCCCGGCCTTGACCTGCTGGCCTGAGTCGAAGTGCAGGGATTTGACGATGCCTTCCACCTCCAGGCTCAGATCCACGCCCTGCAGCGCCTTGAGGCTGCCGACAGCGGGCAGGCGCTCTTGCCACGGGCGCTGTTCGGCCATGGCAGCTGCCACGGTGATGGGTGGCTTGGGGGCAGTGAACATCTGGATCTGCTGGTAGATCGAGAAGGCTTTGTAACCCCCCAGGGCCAGCACGATCAGCAGAACCACGGCCAACATGATGAGCATGCGGCGGCGCAGCATAGGTCCGGTTCCTTGGATGCAGTTGTTATTCGCTTCTACACGACAACGGGCGATCCTGCCCACGTGTGAATGGGGGAAGTATTGACTGTTTTTCGGGAGGAGGGGTGTGAAATGCCTGTGCCGGCCTTTTCGCGGCTAAAGCCGCTCCTACAGGGACCGTGTAGAACCCTGTGGGATCGGCTTTAGCTGCGAGAAGGCCAGTGAGTGCAACAGAAAAATCAGACGAGATGCAGGTGGTTGTCCCAGAAGCCGGACGGCAGGTTCATCGGTTGCCCGACCAGTTCGGCCTTGCGGCAATCGTAGAACCGGCAGCGGCCCTGCCCGGAGGTGACGACAAAGCCGTCCTTCACCGCGCCAACGCCTGCGCAGTCGGGCATCGGGGCATCCAGCCGCACCGCGCCGCTGTCCAGGTCCCAGACGAACAGGCGGTTGGCCCGCGGTGCAGTCAGCGCCATCAGCCGCAGCTCGCTGTGGATGGCAACGCTCGCGGTGTATTGGGCCATGGCTTGCAGTTGCCGCTCCGGCACCGGGAAGGCCTTGAAGGGCTCGCCCGGGCGCTTGATCGCCAGCAGCTCGGCAGTTTCATCGGCATCGCCCATGAACTGCTGGCAGGCGGCGATGGTGCCATCGCTGGCCACTGCCAGGTGTCGCACGCTGTTCATCTGCTGGGCCAGGGTTTCCTTGCTCAACAGGGTGCCGTCGCGCTGCATCAGCACCAGGCTCGGTTGCATGGCGTCGAGGTTCATCTCGACACGGCTTTCGGCTTCGGTACGGATACCGCCGTTGGCCACGACCAGCGTTTCGCCGTCAGGCAGCCAGGCAACCTCGTGCGGGCCGATACCGTGGGTCGGGATCTCACCGGTGTGCACCAGGCGTTCGCCTTCGAAACGGTACACGCCAAGCACGCCGCGGCCTGGGTCGGTGGTGTCGTTCTCGGTGGCATACAGCCATTCGCCGCCTTTGTGCACGACGGCGTGGCCATAGAAGTGCCGGTTCGGTTGCGAGGCTACCGTTTGCAGCAGGCGCCCGTCACGCAGGTCGATCAGGTAGCTTTCGGTACCTGGGCGGCGGGCGACGAACAGGGCGATTGGTTGCTCGGGGTGGTGGATGATGGCATGGCAACGCTGAGCGACCTGTGTGCTGAACACCTGTGTACCGTCCAGGCGAAAACCTACGGCATAGTGCTGGCCGTCGCCGTTGTCACGCGCCGAGAGCAGCAGGGGTTCGCTGCCTTTGCTGCGGAACAGGCTCCAGCCGCCCAAGGTGAGGGCACTGAGCAATACGCTACCGAGTTTGAGTGCCTGGCGTCGCAGCATGATCAGTCACCGTCGTTGGCATTGAAGCCCAGCTGGATGTTCAGCGCCTTGGCCAGATCGCCTTCGTGCAGGCGGTGGACGACGTTCAAGCTGTCGTAGATCTGGTTGAGGGTTTGCTGGCCGGCGTCGTCGGCCAGCAGCTCACCGAGCGTTTTCTGGTTGTCGGCCAGTAACTTGAGCGAGGTAGCGTAGGCGGCGTCGATCTTGTCCGCCAGCGCTTTCTGATCGCTGGGCAACAAGCCGCGCAGGCCTTGGTTGTCTACCCCGACCCAGACGGCTTCGGCGGCCTTGAGGCTGGCCTGCAGGCTGTTCATCGAGTTGTGGCTGCGCCAGGCCTCGGCCTGCAGCGGCTGCGGGATGCCCTTGCTCTGACGGCCCATCGGTGCGCCGAGCTTCTTCTTCAGGGTGTCCAGGGCGGTAACCTGGGCGCGCAGCAGATCGGCGATAGCCTCGTGGGAGTCGGCATAGCGCTGGTTGGGGAACTTGGTCATCTGCGAAAGCATGCCATCGGTGCTGTTCCAGCCTTTGAGAATCTCCTCTGCCAGGGCTTTCTGGTGTGCGCCGATGGCCACCAGCAGCGGGCAGTAGCGGGCTTTCTGTTCGGCAGTGGCGATGTCCGGCTTGCTGTCGAACAGGATGTACTCATAGGCCGACAAGCCACGCACCACTACGCTGGACTTGCCCAAAACCTCAGCATCAACTGGCTTGTCGCCGTTGACCAGTTGCTCGACCTGACGGCCGACCAGGTTTTTCTTGTCGGGCCAGAATTGTACCTGCCAGGCGCGGTTGCCTTCGGCCAACGGACCGACCAGCAGCGGTTGCAGCTCGGCCCAGGCTTTTTGTGCGTTGAGGAAGTCGGCGCGGGCTTTTTCCAGGCTTTCCTTGCCTTCGCAGTAGGCCAGGGCGCTGGCAGCCAGCGTACGGTCGGCTTCGACCCAGCGGCTGTAGGTAGGGAGGATCACCTGGTTGGCGATGGCGGCGGAGGTCACTGCTTGCGGGTCTTGTGGCGAGCAGGCACCGAGGGCGAGTGCGGCGAGGCTGGTGAACAACAGTTTGGGTCGGAACATGCCCGGCTCCTTTGCGCGTTTAAAGTGAGTTCAGGAACGCGAGCAACGCAGCGCGCTGCTCGGCATCGAAAGTGAGTACGAAATTGCGTGCCGCCTCGGCTTCGCCACCGTGCCACAGCACGGCCTCAAGCAGGTTGCGGGCGCGGCCGTCATGCAGGAACTGGCTATGGCCACTGACCGTTTCGCTCAGGCCGATGCCCCACAGTGGCGGCGTACGCCAGTCCTGGCCGTTGGCGGCGAATTCGGTGCGCTCGTCGGCCAGCCCCGGGCCCATGTCATGCAGCAGCAGGTCGCTGTAGGGGCGGATGACCTGGTTGGCCAACGCGGGTTCGGTGGCGTCGGCGGCGGTGGTGAACTGCGGTGTGTGGCAACCTTGGCAACCCGCCTGGTAGAACAGGTTCTTGCCCGCCAGTACCTGTGGCGAGCCGACGTCGCGGCGGGCCGGCACAGCCAGGTTGCGGGTGTAGAACGTGACCAGGCGCAGGATGTTGTCGCTGACTTCTTTCTCGCCATCGGCACCGTCGCCGTTGGGCGCAGCCAGGCAGCCGGTTTGTGCCGGGGTGCAATCGTCGTTGGGCAGCAGGGTGCTGGTCAGGCCCATGTCGCCGGCAAAGGCGTGCACGTTCTGCTGGTTGACGTTGGGCTGCCCGGCTTTCCAGCCGAAGCGGCCGATCACTGTTTTGCCCTGGGCGTCGTCCCACACACGGTTGGCCCGCCCGCGGATACCATCGCGGTTACGGTCGTCCGGGTCTTCGTTGGCCAGCAGGTCGGCTTCGGGGATCGCTTCAAGCAGGCCCAGGCCGATCATCGGTGGTGCCACCCGCGCAGAAAAGCGCGTGTCGGGGTGCATCACTCCATAGCCGAGCTGGGTGATTTGCAGGGCCGGCTTGCGCAGCTCGACCTGGTGGCCGTCCTTGAATGACACGGTTTCGCGTGCGTAGCTCACCCGCACCTTGCCTTCGGGCGCCACGCCGGGGACGGCCATGTCCTGCAACTGGGTGCCGTAGACGGGCTCTGGCACCACGCCAAGGCGCTCGATCACTTTGGCCAGGTAGGGTTGGTCGGGGAGTGACAGGCGCACCAGCATACCCACGGCGTTGCTGTCGCCCGGCTCTGGCGGGTGGCCACGGCCGTCGCGCACGTGGCAGTTCTGACAGGCGTTGGTATTGAACAACGGGCCCAGACCATCACGCGCGGTGGTGGTTGACGGTGCGATCACCCAGGGGTTGCGAAAGAAGCTGTTACCCACGGCGAAGTCCAGGCGCTGCTCTGGCGAGAGGTTGGCCGAGGGCAGGGAATAGGCACTGCGGTCGCTGCGCTGCACGGTCGCCTGGCCACCCGACAACGCTTCGCCGGGCTCGGCGTGGGTAAAACGCGGGGCGTCGTCACAGGCGGCCAAGGCCAGGGTCAGCAGCAGGGGAGGGAGTCGGGACAGCGACAAGGACATCTAGAATCCTGGGCGTGAGCGAAAAACCGGCGTGCAGCTTAGCAGGCCCAGGATCATTGAATAAGAGCAATTTGCGTTTGCTTGATGAAATCGCTGCGAGCGCGGTTGGTCAGGCCAAATAGAGCATGAAGTGTCGGTTGACCAGGTTGACGATCAGGTTCTTGTTGCCGCCACCGCGATTATCGCCGGTGACTTCGATCACTTCTTCGCTGGTGTATTCCATGGAGGAGGCGGTAATGCACTTGATTGCGTCCATGTGCGCAGGTTGCCAGTAATCCTGGAATATCCAGATGCTGGTGTCGGCAGACGGGCCGAGGATCAGGCGCAAGGCCTTGTGGTTCTCAGTGGATCTGCCGATCCACGGGATGGCCAGCGAGCCATTCCAGACGTGCTGGGCGCCGACTGCCAGGCTGTTGCTGCGGTTTTCACCGTCGATCAGGGTCAGGGTATAAGGCGTGTTATTGGCGATGGAGCGCAAGTAGGTGACGTTGGCCATGTAGTGTTTCCTTTCAATGTTCAGTTTTCGGGCGTGGTAACGGGCTGGTCGGGGCGCGATAGACATAGGCCGCGAGCAAGGTGATTTCGTTGAACGGAGGGTCGAGCTCGGCTGGATGAAAGCGTCCGAGCAGCTGCATCCCTTGGTCGATGGCGACTGCCTCGAACATACGGCGGTCAGTTTCGTTGGGGTCGTACAGGTAGATCTTGCCGTGGCGGGCAACTACCCGGCACATTTCCTCGGCCACATGCCGGGTGATCGGAGCGCCCATCAGCGTCACGTGAGGGACTGCATGGTCGTCGAGGGGAAAATCCGGAGCATCGTATTCCCATACGACGATGAGGTTGGGAATGTGCCCGCCAGCGAACGGCCCGTTGGAGATGAGCTGGCCAGCCTTGTTCAGGTTGTACGCATCGTTGAATCCGGTGATGAGGTCTTCCCCATTCATGCGCTGGACGATTCGGCCTTCGCCCCAGACATCAAGAATCTGCAGCACTGTGCCTCCTGTTAGGTTTGATCGAAGGCCTACAGGATGAGCATCTGCGCGCACGCCAGGCAGCGGGAAGCGTTTTACCCGGCAGCAAACGAAAACGCCCGGCACAAGGCCGGGCGTTCGCGATGAAGCGCTACAGCAGGATCAGAACTCGTGATCCGCAGTGTCCGGGTTCAGGTTGGCAATGCCCAGCTTGCCCGCGGCCTGCTCGATCGACCCGGTCTGCTTGACCAGGGCGGCGATGGCGTCCCGTACAACCTGGTTGCCGGCAGCGTTGTCGGCGGCGATCAGTTGGTCGTAGTGCTCGCCTTTGAGGGCATGGTCGACGATCACCTGAAGCTTGGCCTCGGTGGCTTCCAGATCGGCCTTGAGGGTTGCATCGGCGGCCGGGTCAACCTTGGCGACCAGCGACGACAGGCTAGGGCCGGTCAACTTGGTGCCGTCCGGGCGGGTGTACTCGCCCAGGTAGACGTTGCGGATGCCCTTGGCGTCGTAGAAGTGCGAGTAGTGGGTGTTGTCGCTGAAGCAGTCTTGCTCGTCTTCCGGCGAGTTGGCTTCCAGCGAAACTTTCATGCGCTCGCCAGCCAGTTCGCCCAGCGACAGGCTGCCCATGCCGAACAGCATCTTGCGCAGGCCGTCGTTGACAGGCTCGGCTTCCAGCTTGGCGCGGTAGTTGTCGGCGACGTTCGGTGCCCAGTTGCCGACCATCTCTTCGAGGTCGGTGACCAGCAGGTCGGTAACCGCTTTCAGGTAGGCGCGGCGGCGGTCATTGTGGCCGCCGGTAGCGCCCTGGCCTTCCAGGTAGTCGGATGCCGGGCGGTTGCCAGCGCCAGGGCCGGTGCCGTTCAGGTCCTGGCCCCAGAGCAGGAATTCGATGGCGTGATAGCCCGTGGCGACGTTGGCCTCGGAGCCAGCCAGCTCGTTCAGGCTAGCCAGTTTTTCGGGGGTAATGTCCTTGACGTCGACCTTCTCTTCGCCCACCTGGATCTCGGTGTTGGCGATGATGTTGGCGCTGGCCCCCGGGTTGCCCAAGGCGTGCTCGTAGCTCTTGTCGACGTAGTCGATCAGGCCTTCGTCCAAGGGCCAGGCGTTCACCTGGCCTTCCCAGTCGTCGATGATGGTGTTGCCAAAGCGGAAGGTTTCGCTCTGCAGGTACGGTACGCGCGCGGCGAACCAGGCTTCCTTGGCGGCTTTCAGGGTTTCGTCGTTGGGCTTGGCCAGGAACGCGTCGACTGCGGTCTGCAGCGTCTTGGCAGTGCTCAGCGAGTCGCTGTACACGGCGTAGACCATGTCGGTGTAATGCTTGACCACGGCTTTGCCGGCTGCTTCGTCGACAGCCCCTGACGCAACAGCGGTGGTGGCGGCAGCAGGTGCCTGTGCTTGCGGCGCGGCGGCTTTTTCGTCCTTGCCTTCACCGCAACCGGCGAGGGCGATGGCAATGGCCAGCAGACTGGCGGAGGCCAGAGGCATTCGAATCATTATTGGTTTTCCTGCATCGTGTGGTTGGACCAAAGGGGTGGACCGTGCGCCGTGGCACGCAAAACTACAACATCATGCGAAAGATTTGCATTTGCTGTAAAGGGGCGGGCGCGCAATTCATGAAAATCAGGGGCTCGGCCTGTAACCGGGCAGGTGCCTCAGGACACCGAAACCCGGTTGCGTTGCGCTTGTTTGAGGAAATGGGTCAGTTCACGGGCCGAAAGGGGCTTGCTGTAGTGGTAGCCCTGGCCCTCGTGGCAACCCTGGGCCACGATGTAGGTTTCCTGCTCGGCCGTTTCCACGCCCTCGGCGATCACCTGCATCCCCAGGCTCTTGCCCAGCTGGATGATGGCGCGAACGATGGTGGCGTCGTCATCGTCGTCGAGCAGGTCCTGCACGAAACTCTTGTCGATCTTGATCTTGTCCAGTGGCAGCGACTTCAGATAGCTGAGTGACGAGTAGCCGGTGCCGAAGTCGTCGATGGCAATCAGCGCCCCGGAGCGGCGCAGGCTCAACAGGTGCTGGGCGGCGGTGCTGATGTCTTCCATCAGGCCGGTTTCGGTGACTTCCAGTTCCAGGCTGCGCGGTGGTAGGCGATAGGCTTGCAGCAGGTTGTTGACCACCCGTGGCAACTCGCTGTGGTGCAGTTGCACGGTAGACAGGTTGACCGCCATGCGCAGGTCGCTGAAGCCTTGGTCGTGCCATTCGCGCAGTTGCCGGCAGGCCTGGTCAAGCACCCATTCGCCGATGCTGATGATGCTGCCATTCTGCTCGGCCAAGGGGATGAACTGGTCGGGTGGCACCATGCCCAGTTCCGGGTGCTGCCAGCGCAGCAGGGCCTCTACGCCAACCACTCGGTGGTCGCGGTAGCTGATCTGTGGCTGATACACCAGGTACAGCTGGTTGCGAGGCAGGGCTTCACGCAGGTCCTTTTCCAGTTCGCGACGGCGACGCATCTCGCTGTCGACGCTGGCGATATAGAACTGGTAGCGGTTTCGCGAGCGGGCCTTGGCCAGGGTCATGGTCTGTTCGGCTTTCTGCAGCAGTTTTTCGGTGCTGTCACCGTCTTCGGGGAACAGGGTGATGCCGATGGTCGCACGCAGGCGGATTTGCTCGTGGTCGAGGTCGAACGGTACTTCCAGGTCATCAAGGATGCTTTGCGCCAGTTCGGCAGCCTCGTAGGGCTGTTCGATATTGGCCTGTACCAGGGCGAACTGGTCGCCGCCCAGCCGCGCCAGAGCGCCCAGGCGGCCGCTGTGGGCGCGTAGTCGATCGGCCAGGGCCAGCAGCAACTGGTCACCGACCTGGTAGCTGAATTGTTCGTTGATACCCTTGAAGTCGTCCAGGCCAACGCACAGCACTGCCACACGGTGCTGCAGGCGGCCGCCGTCGACGAGGATCTTGTCCAGTTGCTGCTGCAGTTGCTGGCGGTTGGGCAGGCCGGTGAGGAAGTCGTACTGGGCCATGCGCTGCAGGCTGTTTTCCGCCTCGTGACGCAGATGGGTGTTGCGCTCGATCGAGGCCAGCAACTGGTTGGCGGTGTTCACCCACAGGCCCAGTTCGTTTTTCTCGTGGCCCTTGAGCAGCGGTATCTGGTGCTGGCTGGGGCGGTCAGGGTTGATCTGGGTGAGGTGCTCGATGATCTTCGACAGCGGTTTTGTCAGCAGCCAGTGGTAGACCAGGTAGAGCACCAGGCCCATGGCCATGGCCCGCAGCACGCCGGATATGAAGATGATCACCGCGTTGATCAGGAAATCTTTGCCGTAGGAGGAGGTATCGAGGGTAATGCTGAGGTCGCCGTAGTATTCGCTGTAAGGGCCACGGCCGACCAGTTGCGTGGTGTAGGTGCGCTCCTGGCCGAGGATGAGGTCGGTGAGCCAGCGCATGGACATGTCCTGCAGCGGGCGGGACTTTTCTGCCAGCATGGTTTCGTTGGGGTGGCCAATGGAGGCCATGCGCACTGATTCGTCCTGGAACAGGCCTTCCATGACCTGCATGCCCATTTCACGGTCGAGGCTGTAAACCGCCTGGGTCGAGGGATCGCGGAACATGTCGAGGATGCGCTGGGCATCGTTGTCCACGGCCTGGCGGGTCTTGTAGGTGTCATAGATGATTTGCGCACAGCTGAGCACGACGCCAACCGCCAACGCCGACAGCAGCACGACCCTGAGCAACTTGACCGACAAGCTGTTCCGCAATTCCAGCTTCAATGGGGTTTCCTTAATCCATGCGCATGGCATCATTTTGCCATCAACGATGACGATACACTACCGGCCGATCATGAGCAGTGTATCGGTTGCCTGACCCCGCAACTTGAATGCGCTGTATCAATCTTCCAGAGGTTTGATGTTAGCGCGCTATGCGGGCTGAGCAAGCAAAACCGTGCCAGCCTTTTTGCGGGCAACACAGGCACAAAAAAACCCGGCACATGGCCGGGTTTCTCGTTCAAGGCCGAATGACTCAGGCCTTGAAGGTCTTGCCTTCGAACTGCTCGGCAACGAAGGCCCAGTTGACCAGGTTCCAGAACGCTTCGACATACTTCGGACGCAGGTTGCGGTAGTCGATGTAGTAGGCGTGTTCCCAGACGTCGCAGGTCAGCAGCGGGGTGTCGCCGCTGGTCAGTGGGCAGCCGGCGCCGATGGTGCTGGCCAGGGCCAGGGAACCGTCAGCTTTCTTCACCAGCCAGCCCCAGCCGGAACCGAAGGTGCCAACCGAAGTCTTGGTGAACTCTTCCTTGAACTTGTCGAAGGAACCGAAAGCGGCGTTGATGGCTTCAGCCAGTGCACCGGTAGGCTGGCCGCCGCCGTTTGGCGACAGGCAGTTCCAGTAGAAGGTGTGGTTCCAGACTTGAGCGGCGTTGTTGAAGATGCCGCCCGAAGAGCTCTTGACGATCTCTTCCAGGGTCTTGCCTTCGAATTCGGTGCCTGGGACCAGGTTGTTCAGGTTCACGACATAGGTGTTGTGGTGCTTGTCGTGGTGATACTCCAGGGTTTCCTTGGAGATGTGCGGCTGCAGAGCATCATGGGCGTACGGCAGCGGCGGCAATTCAAAAGCCATGGTGGATCTCCTGATTCAGGTCTGTTTGCGGTTTGCGCAAGGCCGATCACGGGCGGCCCGATAAGCGTCGGCGAGTCTGTACTCTTTGCGACGCAAGGGCTGGATCATAGCACCGGGCCCGGCGCATAACCACGCAACAAACATAGGGAATAGAGGTTCCGCAGGGGTTGGGCTGTGCCGACCGGCGGCTCGGCGTTGCGCGGGTGTTGCCTGCAAGACCGCGTGCCGCTCGATCTTGCCGTTGATGAATATGCCGCGCCCCGGGGTCAGTTGAAGATCAATTGCGCCGCCACCGCGAACATCATCACCGCCACCATCAGGTCGAGCATGCGCCAGGTCGCCGGCCGCGCCAGCCACGGTGCCAGCCACGCCGCGCCAATGGCCAGGGTCGAGAACCACAGCAGCGAAGCGCTGGCCGCACCGGCCACGTAGGCGCCAGGGGCGGACTGTTGGGCGCCCAGCGAGCCGATCAGCAACACCGTGTCGAGGTACACGTGCGGGTTCAGCAGGGTCACCGCCAAGGCGCTGAGCAGTACGGCGCGACGTGAGCGAACGCCTTGGCCTTGCTGGTGCTGCAGGCTCTGCTTGGAGCAGGCGCTGCGCAGCGCCTTGGCGCCGTACCAGATCAGGAACACTGCGCCGCCCCAGCGGGCAATCGCCAGCAAGGTCGGGTTGTGTGCCAGCACGGTGGCCAGGCCGAACACCCCGGCGGCCACGAGGATGGCGTCACAGACGATGCACAGCGCTGCCACCGGCAGGTGATGCTCACGGCGCAGGCTCTGGGCGAGGACGAAGGCGTTCTGGGCGCCAATGGCCATGATCAGGCCGAAGGCCACCAGCATGCCATTGAGATAGCTTTGCCACATGGCAGGGCTCTCCAAAAAGGGTCACGAAAGATGCTGGCCATTGTGATGTTCGGCGCTGTATAAGAAAAACAAATAAAGCTGATCACCCATTAGGAAAATCGATGTTCGACTACAAACTGCTGGCTGCCCTCGCGGCAGTGATCGAACAAGGCGGTTTCGAGCGTGCGGCGCAGGTGCTGGGCTTGTCGCAATCGGCGATTTCCCAGCGTATCAAGTTGCTTGAGGCGCGGGTCGGCCAGCCGGTGCTGGTACGTGCCTCGCCGCCCGGCACGACCGAAGTCGGCCGCCAGCTACTCAACCATGTGCAGCAGGTGCGCCTGCTTGAACGCGACCTGCAGCGCCAGGTACCGGCGCTGGACGAAGAGGGCTTGCCGGAGCGCCTGCGCATCGCTCTCAACGCCGATAGCCTGGCCACCTGGTGGGCCGGCGCGGTGGGCAACTTCTGCGCACAACAGAACGTGCTGACCGACCTGGTGGTTGAGGACCAGGAAGTGGGCCTGAAACGCATGCGTGCCGGCGAAGTGGCGGCCTGCCTGTGTGGGAGTGAGCGGCCGGTCGCCGGCGCACGCAGTTTGCCACTGGGGGCCATGCGCTACCGGGCATTGGCCAGTCCCGTGTTCATGGCGCGGCACTTCCCCCAAGGTTTTGTCGCCAGCCGTTTGGCCCGTACTCCAGCGATCGTTTACGGCCCGGACGATTTCCTGCAGCATCGCTACCTGGCATCGCTGGGCATTGAGGGTGGTTTCCTGCACCACCTGTGCCCTTCATCCGAAGGCTTCCTGCGCATGACCGAGGCCGGGTTGGGGTGGGGCCTGGTGCCCGAACTGCAGGCCCGGGAGCAACTGGGCAGTGGGCAATTGGTGGAAATCTGCCGCGATACCCCTATCGATGTGCCGCTGTACTGGCATCATTGGCGCAATGGCGGGCAATTGCTCGCGCAACTGACCGACCACCTGCGGCACACCGCACAGCATTGGCTGGTGCCCTTGTAGCCATGGCTGACGTCAGTTGCATCTGAAATCTGGCAAGACGGAGTGTTACATGCGAATTCTGGTCACCGGCGCGAGTGGCTTCATTGGCGGGCGCTTTGCGCGTTTCGCCCTGGAGCAAGGCCTGGACGTTCGCGTCAGCGGCCGCCGTGCCGAAGGGGTCGAGCATCTGGTCAAGCGTGGCGCACAGTTCATCCCGGGCGACCTGGGTGACGCCGAGCTGGCCCGGCGTTTGTGCCAGGGTGTCGAAGCCGTGGTGCACTGCGCTGGCGCAGTGGGTAACTGGGGGCGCTATCAGGATTTCTACCAAGGCAACGTGGTGGTGACCGAGAACGTGGTCGAGGGCTGCCTGAAAGAGCACGTACGGCGCCTGGTGCACCTGTCTTCTCCGTCGATCTACTTCAATGGCCGTTCGCGTCTGGACGTCCGTGAAGACCAGGTACCGCGTCGCTTCCACGATCACTATGGGCAAACCAAGTACCTGGCCGAGCAGAAAGTGTTCGGCGCCCAGGAGTTCGGCCTGGAAGTGCTGGCGCTGCGCCCGCGCTTCGTCACCGGCGCGGGCGATGCCAGTATCTTCCCGCGGCTGATGCAGATGCAGCGCAAAGGGCGTGTGGCGATCATCGGCAACGGCCTGAACAAGGTCGATTTCACCAGTGTGCACAACCTCAACGAGGCGCTGCTGAGTGCATTGTTCGCTGATGACCGGGCGCTGGGCCAGGCTTACAACATAAGTAACGGCCAGCCACTGCCGCTGTGGGACGTGGTCAACTACGTGATGCGCAAGATGCAGCTTCCCCAGGTGACCCGCTACCGTTCCTATGGCCTTGCCTACAGCCTGGCCGCGCTGAACGAGGCGGCCTGCATGTTATGGCCAGGGCGCCCGCAACCGACATTGTCGCGCCTGGGAATGCAGGTGATGAGCCGGGATTTCACCCTGGATATCAGCCGTGCCCGGCAGTACCTGGACTACCAGCCCAAGGTCAGCCTGTGGACGGCGGTGGATGAATTCTGCGGCTGGTGGAAGCATTTGCCGCCCGGCTGACAATGGTCATCAATGCGCCGCGCTGGCGGTTTATACTCGTGCCTCTTTGTGACTACCGCGGTTGAATGTATCCATGCGTAACCATGCTCACGATGACTTTGATGATGTGCCTGCCTTGCGGGCGGGCACCGTTGATGATGACGAACTGATGCCGGCGCATGTGATGCGCAGCCGCCAGAAAGCCGCCCGCGGGGCTAGCACGGCGCCGTTGTGGGCGCTGATCGGTGCCGCGTTCATCGCGTTGGCGGGCCTGGGTTGGTGGAGCTTTCAGCAGATCTCGCTGATGGAGCAGCAACTGGTGGCGACCCAGGAAAGCTTTGCCCGCATCAGTGAAGAGGCGGCTGGCCGCCTTCAGGCGATCAGTGGCAAGGTGGCGGCCAGTGAGTCTGGCGCCACTACCAGCAGTGAGGCATTGAAGCTACAGCTGCGCCAGTTGCAGCAGGGTGTTGCCGGGCAGACCGGCGACCTGGGCAAACGTCTGGAGCAGGTGCTGGCCGATACCCGAGAACAGCAGAAGGCTGTGACCGAGCTGCAAAGCCAGTTGCAGGCGCAACTGAAGCTGGTGAATGGCGAGTTGGCGGCGCTGCGTTCGGGCCAGGTCGATGGTGGCAAGCTGGATGCCCAGTTGAAGAGCCTGAGCGAGCAGGTTGCCGCGCTGAAAGCCTCACAGGTGGATGGCGGCCAGTTGGACGGCCAGCTCAAGAGTTTGGGTAGCGAGGTGGCAGCCTTGAAGAAACAGGGCAACCCGAGCGCTGACATTCAGAGCCTGCAGCAGGACATGCTGGTGTTGAAGAGCCAGGTCGACAACCGCCCGGCTGCGGTGTCATCCAGTGGTGCTTCGGTGCAGGAGTTCGATGCCTTCCGTGCACAGATGACGCGTAACCTGAATACGCTGCAGAGCCAGATTCAGAACCTGCAGCAACAGATCAACGCCCGTCCGTAACATCAGCTGAGCCTTGTTCGCGGGCACGCCCGCTTCCACAGGATCGAGCACAGCTTTCAAGCCTGTCGCTATACCGGTGGGAGCGGGCATGCCCGCGAATGGCCCTCGATCACAACCGCGGATAATCGATGTAACCCACCGGCCCCTTGCCATAGAAGGTTTCGGGATGTGCCTCGTTCAACGGCGCATCCGCTGCCAGCCGTGCCGGCAGGTCGGGGTTGGCGATGAACGGCACACCAAACGCCACGGCATCCGCTTTGCCACTGGCCAGGGCCGCATTGGCACTGGCCTTGTCGAACCGCTCGTTGACGATGTACGGGCCACCGAATGCCTCTTTGATCAGCGGCCCGATGCTGTCGTCGGCTTCCCGCTCCCGTGAGCAGATGAAGGCGATGCCGCGCTTGCCCAGCTCTCGGGCCACATAGGTGAAGGTCTCGGCGCGGTCGGCGTCGCCCATGTCGTGGGCGTCGGCACGCGGTGCCAGGTGCACACCTACGCGCTGCGCGCCCCACACTTCAATGGCCGCATCGGTCACCTCCAGCAACAGGCGCGCGCGGTTTTCCAGCGAGCCACCGTAACGGTCGGTGCGCTGGTTGGTGCTGCTCTGCAGGAACTGGTCGAGCAGGTAACCGTTGGCGCCATGGATCTCAACACCATCGAAACCTGCAGCCTTGGCATTTTCGGCGCCACTGCGGTAGGACTCGACGATGTCGTTGATTTCTTCGGTTTCCAGCGCCCGCGGGGTAGGGTAGTCACTCAGTGGGCGCACCAAGCTCACATGGCCCTTGGGCTGGATCGCGCTGGGGGCCACAGGCAGTTCGCCATTCAGATAGCTGGGGTGGGAGATACGACCCACGTGCCACAGCTGCAGGAAAATGCGACCGCCCGCAGCATGCACGGCCTTTGTCACGTTGTTCCAGCCACGTACCTGTTCATCGTTCCAGATGCCGGGGGTATCTGGGTAGCCGACGCCCATGGGACTGACCGAAGTCGCCTCGCTGAGGATCAGCCCGGCGCTGGCACGTTGTACGTAGTATTCGGCCATCAGCGCATTGGGCACGCGACCTTCATCGGCGCGGCAGCGGGTGAGCGGGGCCATGATGATACGGTTGGGCAATTGCAGGTCGCCCAGTTTGATCGGATCGAAAAGCGTGGTCATAGTCGTTACCTGTCTTGTCAAAGTGCTTGGCGCAGTTGTTCGAGGAACGCCTGGATGGTGGCTTCGTCGCGTTTGAAGAAGTGCCATTGGCCGATCTTCTGGCTGCTGATAAGCCCGGCGCGCTGCAACGTGGCCAGGTGGGCAGAGACGGTCGACTGCGACAGGCCGCAGCGTTGGTCGATTTGCCCCGCACACACACCGTTTTCGGTGCTGTGGTACTGGTCCGGAAACTGGGTTGCCGGGTCTTTCAGCCAGCTGAGAATTTCTCGCCTGACCGGGTGGGCCAGTGCTTTTATGATTTCGTCGAGATCGAGTGGCATGGTTTGAGGCTCGTTGTAGCGGTATATCGCGATAGGGCGAAATATAATTCGCTGAATTCCGATATACAAATACGAAGGCGTTCTGAGCTGAGCACGAATCGATATATCGCGTTATAACGATATGCTCGGTGGCGATGCTAGACTGCGCTCATGAACTACCTCGCACACTTGCACCTGGGCGGCCCGGCGCCGCAACAACTGCTTGGCAGCCTGTATGGCGACTTTGTCAAAGGCTCTTTGGAAGGGCGCTTTCCGCCTGCGCTGGAGGCGGCCATCCGGCTGCACCGGCAAATCGACAGTTACACTGACCGGCACCCAGTGGTGCTGGCGGCTCTGGCACGTTTTCCGCGCGAGCGGCGGCGTTTTGCCGGCATCGTCCTGGATGTGTTTTTTGACCATTGCCTTGCACGGCACTGGGGCAACTACGCCGATCAGCCGCTGGAGCAGTTCACTGGCGCGTTCTATCGGGTATTGCTGGCAGAGCCCGAGCTGCCTGGGCGGCTGGCGCGGATTGCGCCGTTCATGGCAGCGGATGACTGGCTAGGGGCGTATGGCGACTTCGACACGCTGGAACAGGTGTTCAACGGCATTGCCCGGCGTTTGTCGCGGCCTGAGGGGATGGCCGGGGTGATGGTGGAACTGGAGCGGCTGTATGAGCCGCTGCTGGCGGATTTTCGCGAGTTCTACCCGCAACTGCAGGCGTTTGCAGCGGTAGGGCGGATGTCTGACAGTTAGAGGTGTGTGAGTGATACTGGCCTCCTCGCGGGTGAACCCGCTCCTACGGGTAATGCGCTCGGTGTAGGAGCGGGTTCACCCGCGAAAGGGCCAGAACAGGCAGTGCAAGCATTCAGGCAGCCCGCGCCTGCCGACGTGGCGCCATCTCCACGTCTTCAACCCCGAACAGCGCCAGGTGAATCGCCTGTTGCGCCTGCAACGCCAGCACCGCACGTTCCTTGCCCACGCTACCTATTGGCTGCAGCAGGTGGATGCACACCTCGCCCCGCGGCTGGGCAAACAGGCGCATCAGGTGCGACACCAGATCGTCTTCACCAATGAACGGTGCTACCGGGTCGATCTGGCCATCACGCAGGTACTGGATAGCGACTGGCTGCACTGCCACGCCACGGTCGATGGCACCTGCCAGCAGGCGCCCATGAAAGGTGCGCAACGTACGGCCGCTGGTAGTGGTGCCTTCGGGGAAGATCAGCAGCGGGCGGGCCAGCCCCAGTTGCCCGGCGATCTGTTCGCGCAGGCGCTGGCTGTCGCCACCACCGCGGCGAATGAACAGCGTGCCGGCCTTTTCCGCCAGCCAGCCGGCCACCGGCCAGTGGCGCACTTCGGCCTTGGACAGGAAAGACAGCGGCGTGAGCATGCCAAGCAGGGGGATGTCGGTCCAGGAAACATGGTTGCTGACCCACAGCATCGGCCGCTGTGGAAGTTCGCCAACTACCTTGACGTCGAAGGGCAGGGCGGCGACCAGGCGCTTCATGAACAGGCAGGTCCAGCGCTGGCGCCGTTCGATCGGCGCCTTGAAGCCCAAGCGCTCGCCCAAGGCGATAATGCTGGCCATCAGCATGCCCTGCGCCAGCACCAGCAGCAGTCGGATGAGGCGGGCCAGTACCCGCAAATTCGGCATCAGACCGCCGCCTTGAAGTGGCGGGCGTAGCGTGGGCACAGCTCGTCGCGTTTGAGCAGGATGAACACGTCTGCCACCTGGAAGTCTTCGTCCCAGCATGGCTCGCCGCAAATCTTCGCGCCCAGGCGCATATAGGCCTTGAGCAGCGGTGGCATTTCGGCAATGACGTTGTTGGGCAGGGCCAGTTTCGGCAGTGGGTTCTTCGGCTCGGCACGCAGGTGTTCGGTGCACAGGTAACGTTCACGCAGGCGCTGCATCACTGCATGGGCCTGCACGCCGCCGTCCTGCATGGGGATACTGGCGCAGCCCATCAGATAGCTGTAGCGGCCCTCGTTGAGCACCTCGGCCAGTTCGCCCCAGAGCACGGCGATGGTACCGCCGTTGCGGTAGTCGGGGGCGACGCAGGTACGGCCCAGTTCGAGGATCGGGCCTTGCAACTGCAACAGGCCGTGCAGGCTGAATTCTTCTTCGCTGTAGAAACGGCCCAGGCTGCTGGCAGCCTGGTGATCGAGCAGGCGGGTGGTGGCAACCAGTTCGCCGGTGCTCAAGTCGCGTACACCAATATGGCGGCAGTGCACGTCGTAGTCGTCCATGTCCAGGCCCTGCTCGGCACCTTTGAGCTTGGCCTTGAATTCTGCGCTGAATACGGTGTAGCGCAGAGCCTGGGCTTCTTGCAGCGCCGCGGCGCCAACCAGGCGTTCGGCTTGCAGACGGCGTTCGGTGCTGTAGTCGCCAGCGGTAGCGATCCGAGTCATTACGAGTCTCCATAAGCCAGCCAAGAAAGGTTGCGGCCGGTCGGCTTTGTTGTGCAAAGTCAGCCTAGGTAGACCCGGTGTCACCCCTGTGAATGTTTGGTGATGCTTGCGTGACACACCCTGAGCCTTAACTGAAAGCCCTCCAGCAAGGAGCTGTTCCATGGCCTGGTTGCAACGACTCAACGATCCGCTTCGCCTCGCGCCGACAGGCTCCCTGGGCGAAACCTACGCCGCGCTGCTTGAGCGCCTCGGCCCGGTTACCCCCTTCGAACTGGCGGTACTGGGTGGGCGTGCAATGGCCACCCCGGGCCTGGCCTTCCTGATGGGTTACCAGGCCGCCCTTCGCGTGCTGTGGCCCAGTGCGCCGCACAGCCTTGGCGCCTTGTGTGCCACCGAGCGGCGCAGCGTGCGGCCTGCAGACATGCACACGCGGCTGGACGCTCTGCGGCTGTCGGGCTGCAAAGACTTCGTTACCGCAGGCCTGGAGGCGGAGTGGTTGCTGGTGGCGGCGCGTAGCGAAGCGGCTGGCGCGGCGCCGCAACTGAGCCTGGCGGTGGTCTACCCCGGGGAGCCGGGGGTGACACTGGAGCCATTGCCGACCCTGCCGCTGATGCCGGACGTCGGGCACGGCCGACTGCTGCTGGAGCAGGCATCGTGCGAGTTGCTGGCCGGTGACGGCTGGGATGCCTACGTGAAGCCGTTCCGTTCGCTGGAGGATTTGTATGTGCTCGCGGCGCTGACCGCCTGGTTGTATGGCGTGGGGCAGGAGTGCGCCTGGCCGCAGGGGCTGCGCCTGCAGTTGCTTGGGCTGTTGGCCGGCTGTGCCGAGGGTAGCCGGCAGTGTGCCGATAGCATGGGTTGTCACTTGTTGCTGGGCGGGTTGTTTGCGCAGTTCCAGTCGTTGCGGGCGGAGATCGATGCGGCGTTGGCGACAGGGCCGGTGCAGTGGGCGCAAATCTGGCAGCGTGACCAAGGGGTGATGGCGCTGGCGGCGTCGGCGCGGGAGAAGCGGCTGAACAAGGCGTGGGTTGCTGCGGGCTTTTCATGAATGGCTGACAGGTTTGTGTGAACCGATGAGTCGCGGCGTGGTACCTGTGGGAGGGCGGGGTTACGTGCAAAGCGGCCGGTACTGGCAGCAGAAAACCTGAAAGACATTTCCTTTTATCGCGCTTGATCCCCGCAAATCCCAGCCGTTGACGTATCATTGGCCGCCTGACGGCAACCCCTCCAGGATCGCTTGCGCATGCTCGCCCTTCTTATCCAGACCCTGAACATCACGGCACCGGTTTTCGCCATGCTGTTCATGGGCGTCCTGCTCAAACGCATTCACTTGATCGACGATAACTTCAACCGCGTCGCCTCGCAGCTGGTGTTCAACGTCTGCATGCCGGCGCTGCTCTTCCTCGGTATCTATCACGCCGACCTGGCCGCAGCGGTCAAGCCCGGTGTCATCCTGTATTTCATCGTCGCCACCCTGGCCGGTTTCGCCATTGCCTGGGGCATGGCCATCTGGCGTAGCCCGATGGCCGACCGGGGCATCTATACCCAGGGCGCCTTCCGCGGCAACAACGGTGTGATCGGCCTGGCCCTGGCCGCCAGCCTGTACGGTGACTACGGCATTTCCCTGGGGGCGGTACTCGCAGGCCTGGTCATCCTCATGTACAACTCGCTGTCAGCGGTGGTACTGGCGGTGTACAGCCCGGACCTCAAGTCCGACCCGTGGAGCATCTGCAAGAGCATTTTCAGCAACCCGCTGATCATCAGCGTGCTGGTGGCCGCGCCGATGGCTTACGGCCAAGTGCCGTTGCCCAACTGGCTACTGACCTCGGGCGACTACCTGGCACAGATGACCCTGCCGCTGGCGCTGATCTGTATCGGTGGCACGCTGTCGCTGGCAGCGCTGCGTAACTGTGGCCGGCTGGCCATCGATGCCAGCCTCGTGAAAATGCTCTGGCTGCCGCTGCTCGGCACCCTTGGGGCCTGGTTGTGTGGGTTTCGCGGGGCGGAGCTGGGCATCCTGTTCCTGTACATAGGCAGCCCGACCGCTGCGGCCAGCTACGTGATGGCGCGGGCGGCCAACGGCAATCATGAACTGGCCGCGTCGATCATCGTGATTACCACGCTAATGGCGGCGATCACCACCAACATTGGTATTTTCATCTTGCAGTGGGGCGGATGGATCTAGATCCTTGACTGCAAATAACAGCAACAACACTGCCTCACTGAGCTAAAGGACACTTCATGCAAGACCAGAGCACGCCCGAGCGGTTACAGCGCGGGCTGAAGAATCGCCATATCCAGCTGATCGCGCTGGGCGGGGCCATCGGTACCGGGTTGTTCCTGGGCATTGCCCAGACCATCCAGTTGGCCGGCCCCTCCGTGTTGCTGGGCTACGCCATCGCCGGCCTGATGGCCTTCCTGATCATGCGCCAGCTGGGCGAAATGGTGGTGGAAGAGCCGGTCGCCGGCAGCTTCAGCCACTTCGCCCACCAATACTGGAGCGAGTTCGCCGGTTTTGTTTCAGGCTGGAATTACTGGGTGGTGTACGTGCTGGTCGGCATGGCCGAGCTGACGGCGGTCGGTATCTACGTGCAGTACTGGTGGCCGGACTTCCCCACCTGGGCCACGGCAGCGATCTTCTTCGTGGTGATCAACCTGATCAACCTGACCCAGGTAAAGGTCTATGGCGAGATGGAGTTCTGGTTCGCCCTGGTCAAGGTAGTAGCCATCGTCAGCATGATCGGCTTTGGTGCCTGGTTGCTGGGCAGCGGTCATGGTGGCCCGGATGCCAGCGTGGCCAACCTGTGGCAGTACGGCGGCTTCTTCCCTAACGGCGTCACGGGTCTGGTAATGGCCCTGGCGGTGATCATGTTCTCGTTCGGTGGCCTGGAGTTGGTCGGCATCACGGCTGCCGAGGCTGACAACCCGCGCCAGAGCATCCCCAAGGCCACCAACCAGGTGGTGTACCGTATTCTGATTTTCTACATCGGTGCCTTGGCAGTGCTGTTGTCGCTGTACCCTTGGCAGAAGGTGGTGCAAGGCGGCAGCCCATTCGTGATGATCTTCCACGAACTGGACAGCGACCTGGTGGCGACCATCCTCAATATCGTGGTGCTGACGGCTGCGCTCTCGGTGTACAACAGCTGTGTGTACGCCAATAGCCGTATGCTGTTCGGCCTCGCCAGCCAGGGCGATGCGCCGCGTCAGTTGCTGAAGGTAAGCCGTAGCGGCGTGCCGCTGACCGCGCTGGGCGTGTCGGCCTTTGCGACCGGCCTGTGCGTGCTGATCAACTACCTGATGCCGGGTGGGGCCTTTGGCTTGCTGATGGCGTTGGCAGTGTCCGCGTTGGTGATCAACTGGGCGAGCATCAGCATTACCCACCTGAAATTCCGCAAGGCCAAGCTGGCCGCCGGGATCACCCCCTTCTACAAAAGCCTGGGTCACCCACTGACCAACTACCTGTGCCTGGCGTTCATCGTGCTGATCCTGGTGGTGATGTACCTGACGCCGCCGATTCGCATCTCGGTAATGCTGATCCCGGTATGGATCGCTGTGCTGTGGGTGGCCTTCAAGTTGAAGAAGGCTCGCCAGGCCAAGGGCTGATCGGGTTTGTTCGTAAGGGGTATGCCGTTAGGTTTTCGGCGCTCGATCTCACAGGCGACGAAAGCCTAAAGGCATGCGTCTGGCGGCCCTGACGCATGCCCCTCAATGCTGCCTCCGCCAGGCACGCACGGTGGTGTACAGCAACACTGTAGCGAGCACCGGCAGTACATAGAACAGCATCAATCGCTCCAGGCGGCCAGCCAGCGGCATACCCATGGTAAAAGCCGCCACATGAAGGCCGTAGGCCAGGTACAGGCAAAGAAACACCAGGCCTTCGGCGCGAGTGATGCGGTAACCGGAATAGAACACTGGCAGGCTCAGTACGGCAACGCCGAGCATTACAGGCAGATCGAAAGACAGCGCGTTAGGCGAGATCGACAGGGGTTCCGGGGTGATCAGTGCGGTCAGGCCCAGTACGGCCAGCAGGTTGAACAGGTTGCTGCCGATCACCGTGCCCACCGCGATCTCCCGTTCGCCACGCAAGGCGGCGATCAGCGCAGCGGCCAGTTCCGGCAGGGAGGTGCAGATGGCGACGACCGTCAGGCCGATAATACGCTCGGACAGGCCCAGGTCGGTGGCCACCTCGATGGCAGCTTCCAGTAGCAAGTGGCCCGCCAGGCTCAGCAGGCCAAGGCCGACCAGTATCTGCAGCAGCGTACCTGACCAGAAGCGCCCGGCCCCGGACCTGGCGGCGTCCGGGGCAGGGTAGGTGCGTGCGTAATGGCGCGACTGATGCCAGAGCATTGCCAGGTAACCGGCCAGCCCCAGCAATAGCAGTGCCCCTTCAACCCTGCCCAGATGGGCATTGGCGGACAGTGCATACACCAGCCCGCTGGCAAGGATCATCAAGGGAATGTCCAGGCGCACCAGCTGGCGTGACACCCGCAGCGGGATGATCAGCGCGGCCAGGCCGAGAATGACCAGTACGTTGAAGATGTTGCTGCCGATGACGCTGCCTACTGCCACATCCGGCGCACCCTGGTAGGCGGCCTGCAGGCTTACGGTCAATTGTGGCGCGGTACTGCCGAAGGCCACCAGGCTCAGGCCTATGATCAGCGGGCGCACGTGCAGGCGCTGCGCCAGGCGCAAGGCGGAGCGCACCAGTAACTCGGCGCCGCCGACCAGCAACAGCAGGGCAACGCCCATTTGCAGCAGGCTAAAAGTGGGAAGGGTGGCCAGGTCGAAAATGGTTGGACTCCTGTCGCGTCAGTCGCTAAGCCCTTGTACGCGCACGCGCGCTGTTCCGCTACGGAGCATGCCGATTTTTTCCGCTGCTGCGCGAGACAGGTCGATCAGGCGGCCGCGGGTGTGCGGGCCACGGTCGTTGATGCGTACCACCACACTGCGCTGGTTGGCCATGTTGGTCACCCGTACACGTGTGCCGAAGGGCAGGCTGCGGTGGGCGGCGGTAAGGCCGTGCTGGTTGAACGGTTCGCCACTGGCGGTGCGTTTGCCATGGTGGCGCGAGCCGTAGTAGGAAGCGGTGCCCGTCTGGTCGTAGCCGCGCGGGTCGATGTCATGGCTGGCGCAGCCGGCCAGGAAAGAAAACAGGGCGAGGGTGCCGAGGGAACGTTTTAGCAAGTCAGGTGCTCTCCGGTGCGACCATTCGCGGGTAAATCCGCTCCTACAGGGACCGCTGGCTTGTGTAGGAGCGGCTTCAGCCGCGAACGAGGGCGACGCCCTCGCAGCATTACAGGGGTAAAACCATCACCCTTCGAGCTTGGCTTTGAGCAATTGGTTCACCTGCCCCGGGTTGGCCTTGCCTTTGGAGGCTTTCATGGCCTGGCCGACGAAGAAGCCGAACATCTTGCCGCGCTTGGCCTCATCGGCTGCGCGATACTGTTCGACCTGCTCGGCATTGGCTGCCAGCATTTCGTCGAGCATCTTGTCGATCGCACCCGTGTCGGTAACCTGTTTCAGGCCCTTGCTCTCGATGATGCTGTCGGCATCGCCTTCACCGGCGGCCATGGCCTCGAACACGGTTTTGGCAATCTTGCCGCTGATGGTGTTGTCACGAATGCGCAGCAGCATGCCGCCCAGTTGCGCGGCGCTGACCGGCGCCTGATCGATTTCGACACCCAGCTTGTTCAGCAGGCTACCCAGTTCGACCATGACCCAGTTGGCCGCCAGCTTGGCATCACCACCGATCTTCACCACTTCTTCGAAGTAGTCAGCCTGTTCGCGGCTGGAAGCCAACACGTTGGCGTCGTAGGCCGACAGACCGTACTGAGTCTGGAAGCGCTCGACCTTCTGTGGTGGCAGCTCCGGCAGGCCGGCGCGAATGGTTTCGAGGAAGCTGTCCTCGATGACTACCGGCAGCAGGTCGGGGTCGGGGAAGTAACGGTAGTCGTTAGCTTCCTCTTTGCTGCGCATGGAGCGGGTTTCGTCCTTGTTCGGGTCGTACAGGCGTGTTTCCTGCACGACTTTGCCACCGTCTTCGATCAGGTCGATCTGGCGCTGGATTTCGCTGTTGATCGCGCGCTCGATAAAACGGAACGAGTTGACGTTCTTGATTTCGCAGCGAGTGCCGAACTCGGTCTGGCCTTTCGGGCGGATCGATACGTTGCAGTCGCAGCGCAGCGAACCTTCGGCCATGTTGCCGTCGCAGATGCCCAGGTAGCGCACCAGCGCGTGGATTGCCTTGACGTAAGCCACGGCTTCCTTGGCGCTGCGCATGTCAGGCTCGGAGACGATTTCCAGCAGCGGGGTGCCGGCACGGTTCAGGTCGATGCCGGTGGAGCCGCTGAAGTCTTCGTGCAGGCTCTTGCCGGCGTCTTCTTCCAGGTGCGCGCGGGTTACGCCGATGCGCTTGATGGTGCCGTCTTCCAGCGCGATGTCCAGGTGGCCCTTGCCGACGATCGGCAGGTCCATCTGGCTGATCTGGTAGCCCTTGGGCAGGTCGGGGTAGAAGTAGTTCTTGCGTGCGAACACGTTGCGCTTGCCGATTTCGGCATCGATGGCCAGGCCGAACATGCACGCCATGCGCACGGCTTCCTCGTTCAGCACCGGCAGTACACCGGGCATGCCCAGGTCAACCAGGCTGGCCTGAGTATTCGGCTCGGAGCCAAAGGTGGTAGCGCTGCCGGAGAAGATCTTCGACTGGGTGGCGAGCTGAGTGTGGATTTCCAGCCCGATCACAACTTCCCATTGCATGTGTGAATTCCTCAGAAGCCGTTGGGGGCGCGGGTATGCCAGTCGGTCACCTGTTGGTAGCGGTGCGCGACGTTGAGCAGGCGGCCTTCCTGGAAGTAGGGCGCCAGCAGTTGCACGCCGACCGGCAGGCCGTCGACGAAGCCCGCAGGCATCGACAGGCCAGGCAGGCCCGCCAGGTTGGCGGTGATGGTGTAGACGTCTTCGAGATAGGCGGCAACCGGGTCGCTGCTCTTGGCGCCAAGCTTCCAGGCCGGGTTTGGCGTGGTCGGGCCGAGAATCAGGTCGACATCGTTGAAGGCGGCCATGAAGTCGTTCTTGATCAGGCGGCGGATTTGCTGCGCCTTCACGTAATAGGCGTCGTAGTAGCCGGCCGACAGGGCGTAGGTACCGACCATGATGCGGCGCTGTACTTCAACGCCGAACCCTTCGCCGCGTGAGCGCTTGTACAGGTCGGTGAGGTCTTTCGGCTCTTCACAGCGGTAGCCGAAGCGTACGCCGTCGAAACGCGACAGGTTGGAAGAGGCTTCAGCCGGGGCGATCACGTAGTAGGCCGGAATGGCATGCTGCATGTTCGGCAGGCTGATTTCCTTGACCACTGCGCCGAGCTTTTCCAGCTCTTTGACGCTGGCCTGGACCAGGTCGGCGATGCGTGGGTCTAGACCGGCACCGAAGTACTCTTTCGGCAGGCCGATACGCAGGCCCTGCAGCGAAGCGTTCAGGCTGGCGCTGTAGTCCGGCACCGGTTCTTCGATGCTGGTGGAGTCCTTGGCGTCGAAACCGGCCATACCTTGCAGCAGCAGCGCGCAGTCCTCGGCGGTGCGGGCCAGTGGGCCGCCCTGGTCGAGGCTGGAGGCGTAGGCGATCATGCCCCAGCGCGACACACGACCGTACGTCGGCTTGAGGCCGGTGAGGTTGGTCAGTGCCGCTGGCTGGCGGATCGAGCCGCCGGTGTCGGTGCCCGTGGTGGCGGGCAGCAGGCGCGCGGCCACAGCAGCGGCCGAACCACCGGACGACCCGCCCGGAACGTGCTCGAGGTTCCACGGGTTCTTCACCGCGCCGTAATGGCTGGATTCGTTGGCCGAACCCATGGCGAACTCGTCCATGTTGGTCTTGCCCAGGGTGACCATGCCGGCTTCGGCCAGCTTGGCGACCACGGTGGCGTCATAGGGCGCCTTGAAGTTGTCGAGCATCTTCGAGCCGCAGCTGGTGCGTACGCCGTTGGTGCAGAACAGGTCTTTGTGGGCGATCGGTGCACCCAGCAGCGCGCCGGTTTCGCCAGCGGCGCGACGGGCATCGGCGGCACGCGCCTGAGCCAGGGCCAGGTCGTCGGTGATGCTGATGAAGCTGTTGATCTGCGGGTCGAGCTGTTTGATGCGCGCCAGCAGGGCGCCGGTCAGCTCTTCGGAAGAAAACGATTTGTCGGCGAGTCCGCGGGCGATCTCGGCCAGGGTCAATTGATGCATGGCAGGCTCTATCCCTTACTCGATGACTTTGGGAACCAGGTACAGACCGCTTTCGGTCGACGGCGCGATGGCCTGGTAGGCATCGCGCTGGTTGCTTTCGGTGACTTGGTCAGGACGCAGGCGCTGGCTGGCCTCCAGCGGGTGGGCCAGGGGCTCGATGCCAGTGGTATCGACCGCTTGCATCTGGTCGACCAGGCCGAGAATGCTGTTCAGGGCGTCGGTAATGCGTGGCAGTTCGCCATCATTCAGGCCCAGGCGGGCCAGATGGGCGATCTTTTCCACGTCGCAGCGTTCAAGCGCCATGAGGATCTCCAAGGGAAACAAAGAACGGAATTTGGGTCCGCGGTGAGGAACATGTCAGCTTTCTGGCGGTCTAACGGCCGCGAAATTCTGCTGGCGTGCTCGGAAAAACAGCCAATTTAACATATTGGCTCCTTGCCCAAAATCCCTGCCATTGTTAGAGTTTGCCGCACTTTTTTACCCACGCTTTCCCCAGGGTCACTTTCCCATGTTCAAGAAACTGCGTGGCATGTTTTCCAGCGATCTTTCTATCGACCTGGGTACTGCCAACACCCTTATTTACGTGCGTGAGCGCGGTATCGTCCTGAATGAGCCCTCGGTTGTTGCCATCCGTACCCATGGCAACCAGAAAAGCGTCGTCGCCGTCGGTACCGAAGCCAAACGCATGCTGGGCCGTACGCCCGGCAACATTGCAGCCATTCGTCCGATGAAGGACGGCGTCATTGCCGACTTCAGCGTCTGCGAAAAAATGTTGCAATATTTTATCAACAAGGTTCACGAGAACAGCTTCCTGCAGCCGAGCCCGCGCGTGCTGATCTGCGTGCCGTGCAAGTCGACCCAGGTCGAGCGCCGCGCCATCCGCGAGTCGGCCCTCGGCGCGGGTGCCCGTGAAGTGTTCCTGATCGAAGAGCCGATGGCCGCTGCCATCGGTGCAGGCCTGCCGGTTGAAGAGGCCCGCGGTTCGATGGTCGTCGATATCGGTGGCGGTACCACTGAAATCGCCCTGATCTCGCTGAACGGCGTGGTCTATGCCGAGTCCGTCCGCGTTGGCGGTGACCGCTTCGACGAAGCCATCGTGACCTACGTGCGCCGCAACTACGGCAGCTTGATCGGCGAATCCACCGCCGAACGTATCAAGCAGGAAATCGGCACTGCCTACCCAGGTGGCGAAGTACGTGAAGTCGACGTGCGTGGTCGTAACCTGGCCGAAGGTGTACCGCGTGCCTTCACCCTGAACTCCAACGAAGTGCTCGAAGCGCTGCAGGAATCGCTGGCGACCATCGTCCAGGCGGTCAAGAGCGCCCTCGAGCAATCGCCGCCGGAACTCGCCTCGGACATCGCCGAGCGCGGCCTGGTGCTGACCGGTGGTGGTGCGCTGCTGCGTGACCTCGACAAACTGCTGGCCCAGGAAACCGGCCTGCCGGTGATCGTCGCCGAGGACCCGCTGACCTGCGTCGCCCGTGGCGGCGGTCGCGCCCTGGAGATGATGGACAAGCACGCGATGGACCTGCTCTCCAGCGAGTGATCCCGCTCGCTGTTCACGAGCGCCCGGTTTACAGGTAGTACGTACAGTGCTACCTGTATGCGCTGGGCTGGCGCCCGTTTGGGGCGCCGTATCCGTCAACCCGCAACCAGGCTGGTGCGTTGTTCCATGTCCAATGACCTCCTGAGTCGTCCACGAGGAACGGCCCATTAAACCGCTTTTCTCCAAGGGCCCTTCGCTGGGCGTTCGCCTGCTCGTTCTGGTGGTGATGTCGGTCGCGTTGATGGTTGTCGACGCGCGCTTCGACGTGCTCAAACCCGTGCGCAGTCAGATGGGCCTGGTGCTGATGGAGTCGTACTGGATCACCGATTTGCCACAGCGTGCCTGGCAAGGTGTGGCCGGCCAGTTCGGTAGCCGCACCGAGCTGATTGCCGAAAACGAGAAGCTCAAGACCGAAGCCCTGCTGCTGCAGGGGCGCCTGCAGAAGCTGGCGGCCCTGACCGAGCAGAACGTGCGGCTGCGCGAGTTGCTCAACTCTTCGGCGCTGGTCAACGAGAAGGTTGAAGTGGCGGAGCTGATCGGCGTCGACCCCAACCCGTTTACCCACCGCATTCTGATCAACAAGGGTGAGCGTGATGGTGTGTTCCTGGGCCAGCCGGTGCTCGATGCCCGCGGCCTGATGGGCCAGGTCGTAGAGTTGATGCCCTATACCGCGCGGGTGCTGTTGCTGACCGATACCACCCACAGCATTCCGGTGCAGGTCAACCGCAACGGTCTGCGTGCCATCGCCAGCGGCACTGGCAACCCGGAGCGCCTGGAGTTGCGCCATGTGGCCGACACTGCCGACATCAAGGAAGGCGACCTGCTGGTCAGCTCCGGCATGGGGCAGCGCTTTCCTGCCGGCTACCCGGTGGCCACGGTCAACGAAGTGATCCACGATTCCGGCCAGCCCTTTGCCATCGTCCGTGCCATCCCCACCGCCGCGCTCAACCGCAGTCGCTATATGTTGCTGGTGTTCAGTGACCGGCGTAGCCCGGAGCAGCGCGCCACCGATGCCGCCATTGCCCAGGAAGAGGCTGACCGCAAGGGCGCTGCACCTGCTGGCCAGCCGGCCGCTACCCGTGATCAGGTCGCACCCGCCGCTGGCACGCCTGCCGCGTCGGTCACACCGGCAGCACCGGCCACTCCGGTCGCGCAGCCAGCAGCCCCGTCTGCTGCACCTGCCACGCCGGCCGCACCCGCTCAACCCCGGAGGCAATGATGGCTGCATCACGCCGCAATAACGGCTGGGTCATCTGGCTTACGTTCGCCATCGGCCTGCTGCTCAGCGTTTCCCCCATGCCGCAGTTCATGGAAGTGTTCCGGCCCATGTGGCTGGCCTTGCTGGTGTCGTTCTGGACCCTTGCCGTGCCGAACAAGGTCGGCATGACCACGGCATTCGTGCTGGGCCTTGCCGAGGACGTGCTGTATGGCACGCTGCTGGGGCAGAATGCGCTGGTCCTTACCCTCATCACCTTCTTGGTGCTGTCCCTGCAGCAGCGTCTGCGCATGTTCCCCATGTGGCAGCAAAGCCTGGTCATTCTGGTGATCTTCGGTATCGCCCAGTTGATCCAGCTGTGGCTCAGTGCACTGACCGGCAACCGCCTGCCCACCCTGGCGCTGGTCTGGTCGGCGGTGATCAGCGCCTTGCTCTGGCCGTGGATCAGCTTTGCCTTGCGCGACCTGCGTCGACGCTTGCACATCAACTGACGGCAACGCGCCACTGACAGGGAGATGTCTGCATGACCCCGCTATACCTGGCTTCAGGCTCGCCCCGTCGTCGTGAACTGCTGACGCAGATCGGCGTGCCGTTCATTGTCATCAGTGCCCCGGTCGATGAATCTCCGCTACCCCGCGAAAGCGCCCCTGCCTACGTCGAGCGCCTTGCCCGGGCAAAGGCCGCCGCCGGCCTGGCCAGTGTCGACGGCCCGGCTGTAGTGCTCGGCGCAGACACTGCCGTGGTGCTCGATGGTCGTATTCTCGGCAAACCGGAAAACCGTGAAGATGCCTTGGCCATGCTGGCTGACCTGTCAGGCCGTGAGCATCAGGTGCTGACCGCTGTCGCCCTGGACGATGGCCAGCGTGTGCACAGTTTTTGCGTGACCAGCACGGTGCGCTTTCGCGCCATCAGCACCGATGAAGCGCAACGCTATTGGGCCAGCGGCGAGCCATCTGACAAGGCTGGCGGCTATGCCATCCAGGGGCTGGGTGCGGTCTTCGTCAGCGGCCTTTCCGGCAGCTATTCGGCGGTGGTCGGCTTGCCACTCTGTGAAACGGCCGATTTGCTTGGCCAGTTCGGCATCGCCTGCTGGCAGTCGCTCGCGCATACGCCAGAGGTAACAAACCCGCAGTAGCCAGCAGTGCATACGCCATCCATCATTAGAAGAACCTTTGACGAGAGCCTGCCATGAGTGAAGAGATCCTGATCAACATCACCCCGATGGAGTCACGTGTGGCGGTGGTGGAAAACGGGGTGCTGCAGGAGGTGCACGTCGAGCGCACCCAGCGCCGTGGCATCGTCGGCAATATCTACAAGGGCAAGGTGGTGCGTGTGCTGCCAGGCATGCAGGCGGCCTTCGTCGACATCGGCCTCGAACGCGCAGCGTTTATCCATGCCTCGGAAATCTCCCAGCGCGAAGGCTCGGCGGTAGAGAACATCACCGCACTGGTACATGAAGGCCAGGCCCTGGTGGTGCAGGTGACCAAGGACCCGATCGGCACCAAGGGTGCACGCCTGACCACCCAGCTATCGATTCCGTCGCGTTACCTGGTGTACATGCCACGCAGCAGCCATGTCGGTATTTCGCTGAAAATCGAGGACGAAGCCGAGCGTGAGCGCCTCAAGCAAGTGGTCAGCGACTGCATGGATGGCGAAAACATCAAGGATGCCGGTGGTTTCATCTTGCGCACCGCCGCCGAAGGCGCGCGTGCCGAGGAGATCTTGCAGGACATCCGTTACCTGCGCCGCCTGTGGGAGCAGATTGGCACCCAGATCAAGACCTGCGGCGCGCCCACGGTCATTTACGAAGACCTTGGCCTGGCCCTGCGTACCCTGCGCGACCTGGTCAACCCGAAGATCGAGAAGATCCGCATCGACTCGCGGGAAACCTTCCAGAAGACCACGCAGTTCGTCGGCGAGTTGATGCCGGAAATTGCCGACCGCCTCGAACACTACCCGGGCGAGCGCCCAATCTTTGACCTGTACGGCGTCGAAGACGAGATCCAGCGGGCTCTGGAGCGCAAGGTACCGTTGAAGTCCGGCGGTTACCTGGTGGTCGACCCGGCCGAAGCGATGACCACCATCGACGTCAACACCGGGGCTTTCGTCGGCCATCGCAACCTCGAAGAAACCATCTTCAAGACCAACCTCGAGGCCGCTACCGCCATCGCCCGACAACTGCGTCTGCGCAACATTGGCGGCATCATCATCATCGACTTCATCGACATGGAAGACGAAGATCACCAGCGCCAGGTTCTGCGTACCCTGGAAAAACAACTGGAGCGCGATCACGCCAAGACCAACATCATCGGCATCACCGAGCTCGGCCTGGTGCAGATGACCCGCAAGCGCACGCGGGAAAGCCTGGAACAGGTGCTTTGCGAGCCGTGCCTGGCCTGTCAGGGCCGCGGCAAGCTGAAAACGCCCGAGACCATCTGTTACGAAATATTCCGCGAGATCCTGCGTGAGGCCCGTGCCTATCAGGCTGAAGGCTACCGTGTGCTGGCCAACCAGAAGGTGGTCGACCGCCTGCTCGATGAAGAGTCAGGCAACGTGGCGGAACTGGAAGCCTTCATCGGTCGAACCATTCGCTTCCAGGTCGAGTCGATGTATTCGCAGGAACAATACGACGTGGTGCTGCTCTGAGGCCTTCTGAAACACGCCACTGCATCGTCGCGCTGGCAAAACCGGCACGACGGGCCATCATGGATAAACGACTTGGAGGGCCATGGCCATGGGACGTCTGAACCGCGTTCTTGTTGCTCTGACCCGCTGGGGGTTGGGCATATGTGCCCTGCTGGCCGTATTGGTGGCGCTGTATGTCAGCCTTGGTCGTGAACTGGTGCCGCTGGTAGCCGAGTACCGTGCCGACGTAGAAAGCAAGGCCGAGCAGGCGCTTGGCCTGCCCGTGCATGTCGGTGCCCTGGAAGGGCACTGGAGCGGACTGGCCCCTGTGCTGCGGGTGCGCGACCTGCAATTGGGCGAAGGCACCAAGGCGCTCCGGCTGGACGACGTCATGGCGGTGCCCGACATCTGGGCCAGCCTCACCGCCCGCGAAGTGCGCCTGGCACGCATCCAGCTGGGCGGGCTGCAACTGATCCTTCGCGAGAACGAGCAGGGCGCCTGGAGCCTGGAAGGCCTGCCGAAGAAGGACGACGCGCCGCTGGACCCTGCCGACTTGCTGCAGCGCCTGCGCCAGCTGGGGCGCATCGATGTGTTCGACAGTCTGGTCACTCTGCACCCCTGGCAGCGCGATCCGCTGACCCTGACTTATGTGAGTGCCGGCCTGCAGGCCGGTGCTAAACGCCAGGCCCTGGATTTGCGTGCGACCCTGCCTGACGGCCAGCCCCTGGCGTTGAGCCTGAACAGCCGAATGTCGGCCGAGGCCTGGCGTGATGGCGAGGTAGAAGCCTATGTGAGCCTGCCGCAAAGTGACTGGGCACATTGGTTGCCGCCCCGGGTGTTGGGGCAGTGGCATGCTGACACCCTGCGGGCGGGCGGTGAGTTCTGGATCGGCTGGGGCAAGGGGCAGTTGCAACGGGCCGTCGTAAGGCTCAATGCACCCAGGCTGGAGGGGGCCTATGCCGGGCGCAAGGCTGCCAACCTGAATAACCTCGCTTTGGGCGCCTGGTTCCAGCGCCGGGAGCAAGGCTTCGATGTGGTCGTCGACTCGTTGGCCATGGACCTCGGCAAGGCCCGCTGGGAGTCTCACCTGCAGTTGCAGCAGCGCCCTGGCCAGAGCGCAGCCGATGAAAGCTGGCAGTTACAGGCCGACCGCCTCGACCTCACCCCGCTGACTCCGCTGATCGATGCCCTGGCCCCCCTGCCGGACAAGGTCAAGGATGTGGTCGATGGCTTGAAGGTGACCGGTGCGCTGCGCAATGTGCGCCTCGAGGCCAGGCCCAAGGCCGAGGGTGACCAGCGCCTGCAGTTCGCAGCCAACCTGGAGAAGGTAGGCTTCGATGCTTATCACAACGCCCCGGCGGCCGGTAACGTCAGTGGCAGCATCAGTGGTGACCTGGGCCACGGCGAGCTGCGCCTGGATACCGATGCGTTCATGCTGCATCTGTACCCGATCTTCGCCAAGCCCTGGCATTACCAGAAGGCGAATGCGCGCTTGACCTGGACCTTGGACAAAGACGGTTTCACCCTGATTGCGCCTTACCTCAAGGTGCTGGGCGAGGAGGGCAAGATCGCCGGTGACTTCCTGATTCGCCTGTTGTTCGAGGAAGGCCGCGAAGACTACATGGACCTGCGCGTCGGCCTGACCGAAGGCGATGGCCGCTTTACTGCCAAGTATCTGCCCGAGGTGCTCAGCCCGGCCCTCGACGAGTGGCTGCGCAGCGCTATAGTCAAAGGCGCTGTGGATGAAGGCTACTTCCAGTATCAGGGCTCGCTGAACCATGGCGCATCCCCGCAAGCGCGCAGCATCAGCCTGTTCTTCAAGGTGCATGACGCCGCGCTGGACTTCCAGCCCGGTTGGCCACAGGTGCAGCATGTCGATGGCGATGTGTTCATCGAGGACAGTGGCGTGCGCATCAAGGCCCAGCGAGGCGTGCTGCTCGACACCAAGGTCAGCGATGTGAATGTCGATATCCCGCATGTCGACGGTGACCAGCACAGCCATCTCTACCTGGATGGCGACTTCGACGGTAGCCTGGGTGATGGCCTGAAGATTCTCAAGGAGGCGCCAATCGGCACCGGTGAAATTTTCGCCGGCTGGGAAGGTGAGGGGCCGCTGAAGGGCAAGGTCAAGCTCGATATCCCGCTGGCCCATGGGCAGCGCCCAAAGGTGCAGGTGGACTTCGCCACCCACGATGCGCGCCTGAAAGTTGCCCCGCCAAGCCTGGAGTTGAACCGCCTCAAGGGCGACTTCAGCTTCGACTTCGACAAGGGCCTGAGTGGCAAGGGCATCAGCCTGCAGGCCTTCGGCAAGCCGGTAACGGCGCAAATAACTGCTGAAGGTCAGGCTGGGCAGATGCAGACCCGCATCAATGCCAATGGCCAGGTATCGCTCAAGGCGCTGACTGACTGGCTGCAGTTCAAGCAGGCCTTGCCGGCCTCCGGTGACCTGCCCTATCAGTTGCAGCTCAGTCTGGGGAGCCGGGACAACCGCCTGAGTGTCACTTCCAGCCTCAAGGGGCTGGCCATCGACCTGCCGGCTCCGTTCGGCAAAGCGGCAGCAGATACCCGTGACAGCCGTTTCAACATGAGCCTTCAGGGCCCGGAGCGGCAATTCGATGCTGCCTACGCCGACCTTGCCCGCTTTGCCTATGCTGCACCGGCTGAAAACTTGACCCAGGGCCGTGGCGAGCTAGTGCTGGGCACAGGCGACGCCCGGGTACCTGCCAGCCAGGGGCTGAGGGTACGCGGGCGCCTGGAGACCCTGGACCTGGCCCCCTGGCAAGAGCAGGCGGGCCGGCTGGCGGGGGACGACCCCGGTGGCAGCGCGCGGCAGAACCTGCAAAGCGTCGACCTGAGCATCGGCCAGTTGAAAGCCTTCGGCATGGACCTGAACCAGGCCGTGGTGCGCTTGGACCGGGGCGGCCCGGCCTGGGATTTGCGCCTCGACAGCAAGGAAGTCATCGGTAACGCACGCGTTCCGGATGCCAAGGGCGCGCCGATGGTCGTGCGCATGCAGACCTTGCGGCTGCCTGCCGCCAGCGCCGCTGAACAGCAGGCTGAAGACGGTCCCGACCCGCTTGCCTCGTTCGATCCGCGCAAAGTACCGGCACTGGACCTGAGCATCGACAAGCTCTATCGCGGTGACGATCTTTACGGTAGTGCCGCGATCAAGCTGCGGCCGACCCCACGTGGCGTTACAGCCAGTGATATCGACCTCGACCTCAAGGGGTTGCGCATCGATGGCGGTGGTGGCTGGGAGGGGGAAACGGGCAAAACCAGCAGTTGGTACAAAGGGCGCCTTGACGGCAAGAACCTGGCGGATGTGCTCAGCGCCTGGGGCTTTGCCCCGACGGTGACCAGCCGCGACTTCCGCCTGGACGTGGATGGCCGCTGGCCGGGTTCGCCGGCCGCAGTGGGCCTGAAGCGCTTCTCGGGCAGCATGGATGCGGCGCTGCGCACCGGCCAGTTCGTCGAGGTCGAAGGCAGCGCACAGGCACTGCGGGTGTTCGGCCTGCTCAACTTCAACTCGATTGGCCGGCGCCTGCGTCTGGACTTTTCCGACCTGTTTGACAAGGGCCTGGCCTATGACCGGGTCAAGGGCTTGCTGGTGGCCAGCAGTGGCGTGTACGTAACCCGCGAACCGATTACCGTGACCGGCCCGTCGAGCAACTTCGAACTCGACGGCACGCTGGACATGGTCAGGGACCGGGTCGATGCTGACTTGCAGGTGAGCCTGCCGGTGACCAACAACCTGCCGCTGGCGGCGTTGATCGTCGGCGCGCCGGCGGTGGGCGGTGCGCTGTTCCTGGTCGATCGGCTGATCGGTGACCGCGTGTCACGCTTTGCCAGCGTGCACTACCGTGTCGAAGGGCCGTGGAAAGAGCCTAGAATCACATTTGTGAAACCTTTCGAGAAATCCCGCTAGGAGTACCCATGAAGGCAGCGGTAATCCAGATGGTCAGCCAGGACGACGTGCAGACCAACCTGCAGCGTGCCGGCGCCCTGTTGGAGCAGGCCGCGCTGGGCGGCGCACGGCTGGCGGTGCTGCCGGAAAACTTTGCCGCCATGGGGCGCAAGGATGCTGCTGCCATCGGTCGTGCCGAAGCCTTGGGGGAAGGTCCCATTCTGCCGTGGTTGAAACGCACCGCCCGCGACCTCAAGTTATGGATTGTTGCCGGTACTTTGCCATTGCCACCGTTCGGCCAGCCCGATGCCAAGGCCCATGCGTGCTCGCTGCTGGTCGATGAACACGGCGAGGTGGCGGCAAGGTATGACAAGCTGCACTTGTTTGATGTGGACGTGGCCGACAACCGGGGCCGTTACCGCGAGTCGGATGACTACGCACAGGGTGCTCAGGTGGTGGTGGCTGATACGCCGGTCGGTCGGCTGGGGCTGAGTGTGTGTTATGACCTGCGCTTTCCCGAACTGTACAGCGCGCTGCGCGCGGCCGGCGCGGAGCTGATCACCGCACCGGCAGCTTTTACTGCAGTGACCGGCGCAGCACATTGGGAGGTGCTGGTGCGTGCCAGGGCCATCGAAACCCAGTGTTATCTGCTGGCTGCGGCACAGGGCGGCGCCCACCCTGGACCACGGGAAACCCATGGCCATGCGGCGATCGTCGACCCTTGGGGGCGCATTCTCGCAGAACAGGCGCAAGGTGAAGCGGTACTGCTTGCCGAGCGCGACATTGAAGAACAAGCGTCCATTCGGACGCGCATGCCGGTGGTATCGCACCGGCGCTTTTTTTCGCAGGGCGCGTTGCGGCCTGCGCATACCTCGGAGTGACTATGAGCCAGATGTTATCCACCGTCAGTGAGCAGCTCCTGGCCCCAG
Organism: Pseudomonas sp. YQ_6; assembly: GCF_043103245.1. Lineage (NCBI taxonomy): Bacteria > Pseudomonadati > Pseudomonadota > Gammaproteobacteria > Pseudomonadales > Pseudomonadaceae > Pseudomonas > Pseudomonas sp. YQ_6. The sequence goes on along the minus strand of NZ_JBICJR010000035.1, from coordinate 22,712 downwards.
GCGGCTTGACCCTGGACAGCCTGCAGAGCGTGCTGGGTGAGTTGGCTGGCCCCGGCATCGATGCCGCCGACCTGTATTTCCAGGGCCAGATCTCGGAAACCTGGGCCCTGGAAGACGGCATCGTCAAAGAGGGCAGCTTCAACCTCGACCAGGGCGTGGGCGTGCGTGCCCAGTCCGGCGAAAAAACCGGCTTCGCCTACAGCAACGCGATCAACCTTGAAGCGCTGACCTCGGCAGCCCGTGCCGCCCGTTCGATTTCCCGTGCCGGGCAAAACGGCACGGTGCAAGCCTTCCGCAGCCAGGAAGTGGCCGCCCTGTATACCGCGGACAACCCGCTGGACGTGCTCAGCCGCGCCGAAAAGGTCGAGCTGCTTAAGCGTGTCGATGCCGCCACCCGTGCCCTGGACCCGCGCATTCAGCAAGTCAGCGTGAGCATGGCCGGGGTCTGGGAACGCATTCTGATTGCCGCCGCCGATGGCAGCCTGGCCGCCGACGTACGCCCGCTGGTGCGCTTCAATGTCAGCGTCATCGTCGAGCAGAATGGCCGTCGCGAGCGTGGCGGGCAGGGCGGTGGCGGGCGTACCGATTACCGCTACTTCACCGAAGAGCGGGTGATGGGCTATGCCCGCGAGGCCCTGCGCCAGGCCCTGGTGAATCTGGAAGCGATCCCGGCACCGGCCGGTACCTTGCCGGTAGTGCTGGGCTCGGGCTGGTCGGGCGTGCTGTTGCACGAAGCGGTCGGCCATGGCCTGGAAGGCGACTTCAACCGCAAGGGCAGTTCGGCGTTCAGTGGCCGCATTGGCGAGAAAGTGGCGTCGAGCCTGTGCACCATCGTTGACGATGGCACCCTTGAAGGCCGCCGCGGCTCGTTGAGCGTGGACGACGAAGGTACCCCGACCGAGTGCACCACGCTGATCGAGAATGGCGTGCTCAAGGGTTACATGCAGGACAAGCTGAACGCGCGCCTGATGGGCATGTCCGTGACCGGCAACGGCCGCCGTGAATCCTACGCGCACCTGCCTATGCCACGCATGACCAACACCTACATGCGAGCCGGCGAAAGCGACCCACAGGAGATTATCGCGTCGGTGAAGAAGGGTATCTACTGCGCCAACCTCGGTGGTGGGCAGGTGGATATCACCAGCGGCAAGTTCGTGTTCTCCACCAGCGAGGCCTACCTGATCGAAGACGGCAAGATTACCGCGCCAGTGAAGGGTGCAACCCTGATCGGCAATGGTCCCGAGGCGATGAGCCGGGTTTCGATGGTCGGTAACGACCTGGCACTGGACAGCGGGGTAGGAACGTGCGGAAAGGACGGGCAGTCGGTACCGGTCGGGGTGGGGCAGCCTACCTTGAAACTGGATGCGATCACCGTGGGCGGTACCGGGGCTTGATGGCTTCGGGAGCCATTGTAGGATCGGGCACGCCCGCTCCTACAGGGCCCCAGTCCGTCAGCGCAACCCGCGCTGCAACTCGTCGAGGTCGCGGATGTACTTGAACACCTTGCGCGCGGCGGCGGGCGGCTTGTTCCGCGCCTTCTCGTGCTGGGCATGGCGCACCAGCGAGCGCAGCTGCTGGCGGTCGGTGTCGGGGTACTCGTTGACGAAGCGCTCGAGGTCTTCGTCGTTACCGTCGATCAACCGGTCACGCCAGCGCTCCAGGCTGTGGAAACGTTCGTTGTACTGGCGAGTCGAGCTGTCCATCTGTTCGAGCAAGGCGTGGATGGCATCGAGGTCTTGCACGCGCATGAGCTTGCCGACGAACGACATGTGGCGTTTACGGGCGCCATGAGCGGTGTGCTTGCTGGCCTCAGCCAGTGCCTTGCGCAGCTCGTCGGTCAAAGGCAGGCGCGCCAAGGTATCGGCCTTGAGCGTGGTAAGCCGCTCGCCGAGTTCGACCAGCGCATGCAGTTCGCGCTTGATCTGGGTTTTGCTTTTTTCGCCGTCGAAGGCGTCGTCGTTTGAATCAACCATGGTGGCAGTCCGCTAGAAATCGCCGCCATGATAACCAGTCGGGGGCCGCTTGTCCGGCCCGGTCGTAGAATGACCCCAAGCCGAACGCAGAATTTGAGTGGAGAGAACCATGAGTGCAGTCCAGAGCGTAGGTCCGAAAGACCTGCCAGCATTGCAGGAACAGGTCGAGGCGATCATCGCCGAGGCGCGTCGTCAGGGGGCCAGTGCCTGCGAAGTGGCGGTGTCGCTGGAGCAAGGGCTGTCCACCACCGTACGCCAGCGTGAGGTCGAAACGGTCGAGTTCAACCGCGACCAAGGCTTTGGTATCACCCTTTATGTTGGCCAGCGCAAAGGTTCGGCCAGCACCTCGGCCAGTGGTCCGGAGGCGATTCGCGAGACCGTCGCCGCAGCGTTGGCAATTGCCAGGCATACCTCCGAGGATGAATGCTCGGGCTTGGCCGACGCAGCGCTGATGGCGCGTGAAATCCCGGATCTGGACCTGTACCACGACTGGGATATCGAGCCCGAGAAGGCCATCGAAATGGCCCTGGCCTGCGAGGCGGCGGCGTTCGACGCCGACCCGCGCATCCTCAACGCCGATGGCACCACCCTCAATACCCACCAGGGCTGCCGTGTGTATGGCAACAGCCATGGATTCATCGGTGGTTACGCCTCGACCCGGCACAGCCTGAGCTGCGTGATGATTGCCGAAGGCGACGGGCAGATGCAGCGTGACTACTGGTACGACGTGAACCGCCAAGGCAACCTGCTGGCCGACCCGAGCAGCATCGGCCTGCGCGCTGCCCAGCGTGCCGCCAGCCGCCTTGGCGCCCGGCCGGTGCCAACTTGCGAGGTACCGGTGCTGTTCTCGGCCGAATTGGCCGGTGGCCTGTTCGGCAGCTTCCTGTCGGCCATTTCCGGCGGCAACCTGTACCGCAAGTCGTCGTTCCTGGAGGGTACCATTGGCCAGCGCCTGTTCCCTTCCTGGCTGACTCTCGACGAACGCCCGCATATTCCGCGCGCGTTGGGCAGCGCCGCCTTCGACGGTGATGGCCTGGCCACCTATGCCAAACCGTTTGTCGATAAAGGCGAGCTGGTGTCGTACTTGCTGGGTACCTATTCGGGGCGCAAGCTGGGTTTGCCGAGTACGGCCAATTCCGGTGGCGTGCACAACCTGTTCGTCAGCCATGGTGTCGAAGATCAGGCCGCGCTGATTCGCCGTATGGGGCGCGGGCTGCTGGTGACCGAACTGATGGGGCATGGCTTGAACATGGTAACGGGGGACTATTCCCGTGGTGCGGCGGGGTTCTGGGTCGAGAATGGCGAGATCCAGCATGCCGTGCAGGAAGTCACCATCGCCGGAAACATGAAGGACATGTTCCAGCAGATTGTCGCGATTGGCAGCGATCTTGAAACCCGTAGCAATATTCATACGGGCTCGGTGTTGATCGAGCGGATGACCGTTGCTGGTAGCTGATCTTTAGCCTGCGCCGGCCCTTTCGCGGGTAAATCCGCTCCTACACGGTGTTGGACGTACATCGGGGTTGGACACAGGCCGTGTAGGAGCGGGTTTACCCGCGAAGAGGCCGGCACAGCACTACACCTTTCTCTGCAAATCCGAAGACCCGGCCCTCGCGCCGGGTTTTTATTTCATCACGTTCTTCTTGAAGTGATTCTGTTTATCACTTAATAATGAATATCATTATCCAGTAACCCGGCGATGATGTTCATGAAATCCGTCCTCCGCGAACTGCCCTACCTGGAAAACTGGCGCTGGCTCAGCCGGCGCATTCGCTGTGCGCTCGATCCCGACGAGCCGCGCCTGATCGAGCATTACCTGGCCGAAGGCCGCTATCTGGTGTGCTGCACCGAAACCTCGCCATGGACGGTGGCGCTGACAGCGTTTCGCCTGCTGCTGGATACCGCCTGCGATCGCATGCTCCCCTGGCATTGGCGTTGCCTGTGCCTGGATCAGGCGTGGCGCCCTCTGCTGGACCTGCGCAACCTCGACCGCCAGGAGCAGAACCAACGCTGGCAACCCTATGCCCTGCAGTTGGCCAATTGCCGTCTGCTGCCTTCGATTTCTCCCGATGAACTGATGCAAGGATTTGATGATGAGTGATACCCGTATCGAGCGTGACAGCATGGGTGAGCTGCAGGTGCCGGCCCAGGCCCTCTACGGTGCCCAGACCCAGCGCGCGGTCGACAACTTCCCGATCAGCGGCCAGCGTATGCCGGCCCAGTTCATTCGTGCCTTGTTGCTGGCCAAGGCCGCTGCGGCCAAGGCCAACGTCGAACTGGAGCAACTGTCTGCCGGGCAGGGCCAGGCTATCGTCAAGGCTGTCGAGCAACTGCTGGCCGAGGACTTCATCCAGCACTTCCCGGTGGATGTGTTCCAGACAGGCTCTGGCACCAGTTCGAACATGAACGCCAACGAGGTGATCGCCACCTTGGCTACCCATGTACTGGGTGAGGCGGTCAATGCCAATGACCATGTCAACTGTGGCCAGAGCAGCAATGACATCATTCCGACCACCATCCACGTCAGCGCCGCGCTGGCCCTGCACGAGCAGTTGCTGCCAGCCCTGGCGCACCTGGTACAGGTGATCGAGGTCAAGTCGGCACAAGTACATCAGTTCGTGAAGACCGGTCGTACTCACCTGATGGACGCGATGCCCGTGCGCATGAGCCAGGTGCTGGATGGCTGGGCAGCGCAGATCAATGCTGCCAAGGCGCACATCGAAGGGGTGCTGCCGCACTTGCAGGCGCTGGCCCAGGGCGGAACCGCCGTGGGTACCGGCATCAATGCCCATCCGCAGTTCGCTGTCGGTTTCGCTCGCCAGCTCAGTGGCCTGACCAAGGTCGAGTTCACGCCCGGCCAGAACCTGTTCGCACTGATCGGCTCGCAGGACACTGCCGTGGCTTTGTCTGGCCAGCTCAAGACCACCGCGGTGGCGTTGATGAAAATCGCCAACGATCTGCGCTGGATGAACTCCGGTCCGCTGGCCGGTCTGGGCGAAATCGAGCTGCAAGCTCTGCAGCCGGGCTCTTCGATCATGCCAGGCAAGGTCAACCCGGTGATCCCGGAGGCCACTGCCATGGTCGCCGCCCAAGTGATTGGCAACGACGCGACCATCGCCGTCGCAGGCCAAGCCGGTAACTTCGAGCTGAACGTGATGCTGCCGGTGATCGCCCGCAACCTGCTGGAAAGCATCGAGCTGATGGCCAATGTCAGCCGCTTGCTGGCCGACAAAGCCATCGCCAGCTTCAAGGTCAATGAAGACAAACTCAAGGAAGCCCTCGCGCGCAACCCGATTCTGGTCACGGCGTTGAATCCGATCATCGGCTACCTCAAGGCCGCCGAAATCGCCAAGACCGCCTACAAGCAGGGTCGTCCAATCATCGATGTGGCGCTGGAGCACACCGACCTGTCCCGCGACCAGCTCGAAGCGCTGCTGGACCCGGAAAAACTCACCGCCGGCGGTATCTGACACTGCGTCACCGCCCAGGAGACAACCATGCAGCACTGGAAACGCACCACGGAAACCGCCAACCGCCTATTCGAACAAGGCGAGCTGGTGGACGCCCGGGAACACTACCTGCAAGCCTTGGCGTTGGCGCAGGTGCTGTTCGAGCGCTGGCATGACGTGGACGAAGCGGTGGCTGCATTCGTCATCGCCCACCACAACCTGGCTGACCTGCACCTGCGCCTTGACCAGCCGCATGAAAGCGCCGACTACCTGTGCGCTGCTCACCAGCGACTGCTGCAGGCCTGCCAGGAAGCGCGCCTGCCTCTGGCACTGCGTGATGCCGCCTTGCGCCACAGTGCGCGCACTTACACCGAGCTGCTGAGTTTCATTGCCGAGTATGGCCAGTACCCGCGTACCGAGCGCTTGCTCACCCGCCACAGCGCCGGGGCCAGCGAGCTCGCTGCCCAGCCGGATGTGGCACCCAGAACCCATGCCTACGGAATTCACTGACATGCCCCATACCTTGCCTGCATTGCCATACGCCTACGATGCGCTGGAACCACACATTGATGCCCAGACAATGGAAATCCACCACACCAAGCATCACCAGACCTACGTGAACGGCCTCAACGCCGCCCTCGAAGGTACCGAGTGGGCCGAATGGCCAGTGGAAAAACTGGTCGCTGCCGTCAAGCAACTGCCGGAAAACCTGCGTGGCGCCGTGACCAACCACGGCGGTGGTCACGCCAACCACAGCCTGTTCTGGACTGTCATGTCACCTCAGGGCGGTGGCGAGCCTGTGGGCCAGCTGGCGCAAGCCGTCACTGCACAACTTGGCGGCTTCGAGGCTTTCAAGGAGGCTTTCACCAAAGCCGCGTTGACCCGCTTCGGCAGCGGTTGGGCCTGGCTCAGCGTGACGCCGCAAAAAACCTTGATGGTGGAAAGTAGCGGCAACCAGGACAGCCCACTGATGCACGGCAATGCGCCGATCCTGGGCCTGGACGTGTGGGAGCACGCTTACTACCTCAAGTACCAGAACCGTCGTCCGGAATACATCGGTGCCTTCTACAACGTCATTGACTGGGTGGAAGTTGAACGTCGTTACCTTGAAGCCCTGAAGTGAGTCGGACCGGTATGCGCTCTGAGGTGATGTCTGTCAGCAGTGTGCGCCTGTTCCGCCTGGCGCTTGGGACTTTGCTTTTGCTGGCTGGCGCCGCGTTACTGGTGGCGCGGGGCCTCGCCTGGCTAGACCTCGACCCGCGCATGCTGCGCGCCCTGGAGGGCGGTGCTTTATGCGCGCTGGGTACAGCACTGGGCGCAGTACCGGTACTGGTCATTCGCAATATGCCCGTGGCGCTGGCGGATACGCTGTTGGGCTTCGGTGCTGGCGTGATGCTGGCGGCCACCGCGTTTTCCCTGATCATGCCGGGCCTGGCGGCGGCTCAGTCTATTGGCTTCAGCCCTTGGGGGGCCGGTGGCCTGGTCAGTTTTGGCCTGATGTTCGGGGCGTTGTGCCTGTTCCTGGTCGACCTCAAGGTATCCTGGGCTTCGCCGGAGGCGTTGGTGGGCACGGCAAACCAGCCGGTGATTGCAGCGCGTATCTGGCTGTTCGTGATTGCCATCATTGCCCACAACATCCCCGAAGGTATGGCCATTGGTGTGTCGGCCGGGGGTGGCATGGCCGACGCCGACAGCCTGGCCATGGGCATTGCCTTGCAGGATGTGCCTGAGGGGCTGGTGATCGCGCTGGTGCTGGCAGGGGCGGGCATGCCGCGCTTCAAGGCCTTCCTGATCGGCGCAGCCTCGGGCTTGGTCGAGCCGGTGGCGGCGTTGATCTGTGCCTGGCTGGTGAATGTGGCCGAACTGCTGCTGCCGCTGGGGCTGGCCTGTGCAGCGGGGGCGATGTTGCTGGTGGTCACCCAGGAAATCATCCCCGAATCGCGCAGCAACGGCCATCATCGACTGGCCAGCCTTGGGCTGTGTACAGGATTCTGTTTGATGATGGTGATGGATACCGCGATGTCCTGAACTTGTGCAAGCGCAGGTTTGCGAGGCCTATTCGCCTTCGTCAAAGAAATTGTTGATCAGCTCGACCAGTGCGTCCATGGCGTCGCTGTCCTGCTCGCCCTCGGTATGCAGGTGCACCTGGGTGCCTTTGCCTGCGGCCAGCATCATCACCGCCATGATGCTCTTGCCATCCACCAGCTTGTCCGGGGCGCGACCCACCCGTACCTGGCAGGGGAAGCGGCCGGCCACACCGACGAACTTGGCTGCCGCCCGGGCATGCAGACCCAGCTTGTTGATGATGGTGATTTCGCGGGCGGGCATCTGGGGCGGATCCTTGGGCTATAGGTCGCGATGGCGGACCTGGACGTTTTTCAGGGTTTGCTGCAGCTGTCGACCAAGGCGCTCGGTGATGTACACCGAACGGTGATGTCCGCCAGTGCAGCCGATGGCAATGGTTACGTAGGCGCGGTTGCTGGCAGCGAAGCGGGGCAACCATTTGAGCAGATAGCTGGAGATGTCGTTGTACATGTCTTCGACATCCGGTTGTGCGGCCAGGTAGTCGATCACGGGTTGATCGAGGCCCGAGTGCTCACGCAGTTCCGGTTTCCAGTACGGGTTGGGCAGGCAGCGCACGTCAAAAACCAGGTCGGCGTCGACCGGCATGCCCCGCTTGAACCCGAACGACTCGACCAGAAACGCTGTACCAGGCTCGGGTTGGTTGAGCAGGCGCAGCTTGATCGAGTCACGCAACTGGTACAGGTTCAGGTTGGTGGTGTCGATCTTCAGGTCGGCCAGGTCGGCAATGGGGCCCAACAAATCGCTTTCCACGCGTATCGCTTCCGCGAGCGAGCGGTTGGCGTTGGTCAGGGGGTGCCGCCTGCGGGTTTCCGAGAAACGCTTGAGAAGGACCTCTTCATCGGCATCCAGGTACAACACGTCGCACTGGATGTGCCGTGCGCGGGCTTCTTCAAGCAGCTCGGGGAAACGCATCAGGTGGCTGGGCAGGTTGCGCGCGTCGATCGAAACCGCCACCTTGGGCTGCAGCAATTCGGTGTTGATCAGTGCATTTTCCGCCAACTGCGGCAGTAGCCCGGCTGGCAGATTGTCGATGCAGTAGAAACCGCTGTCTTCCAGGACATCGAGGGCCGTGCTCTTGCCGGAGCCGGACCGGCCGCTGACGATGATCAGGCGCATGTTCAGTGCTCGTTCTGTACGTCCAGGACAACCTGGAACAGGGCCTCGTTGCTGGTGGCCGCACGCAGTCGATCACGGACCTCCTTGCGATCGAGCATGCTGGCAATCTGACGCAGAAGTTCAAGGTGAGCATCGGTGGCCGCTTCGGGCACCAGCAGCACAAACAGCAGGTCCACTGGCGCGCCATCGATGGCGTCGTAATCGATAGGCGCTTCCAGGTGCAGCAGGGCGCTGACTGGCGCGGAGCATCCTTCAAGCCGGCAGTGCGGGATGGCGATGCCATTGCCGAAACCGGTAGAACCGAGCTTTTCCCGGGCTACCAGTTTTTCGAAGACGTCCTGCATCTCCAGTTCTGGCACTTGGTCGGCGATGACAGTGGCGACCTTTTCCAGGGCGCGCTTCTTGCTGCCGCCCGGCACGTTCACGAGGGAACGGCCGGGGGTCAGGATGGTTTCAAGTCGGATCATGGATGAGGGGGATCAGCGGGCAGCTGCACCTTGCAGCAGGCTTTGCTGTTTTTCCTTGTGTTTTTTCAGTTGGCGGTCGAGCTTGTCGGCCAAGGCGTCGATCGCTGCATACATGTCTTCGTGTTCGGCGTTGGCTACCACTTCGCCGCCGGGAATCTGCAGGGTCGCCTCGACCTTCTGCTGAAGCTTCTCGACCTTCATGATTACCTGCACGTTGGTGATCTTGTCGAAGTGACTCTCCACGCGGGCGAGCTTTTCAAGCACGTAATCGCGCAGTGGCTGGGTGACTTCTACATGCTGTCCACTGATATTGACTTGCATACAGCTTCTCCTTTGTTGCCCGTGCATAAAGAGGCAGGTCTTGCACCTGCCACGAAAACGCTGTGGCACATCTCAGGGGCTACATCAGTCGCTTGCGTTCGCTCGACGGTGCGATGCCGAGAGACTCGCGGTACTTGGCGACGGTGCGACGGGCTACCTGGATGCCTTGTGCCTCCAGTAAACCAGCGATCTTGCTGTCACTCAATGGCTTTTTCTGATTTTCCGCCGCAACCAGTTTCTTGATGATCGCGCGGATCGCCGTGGACGAGCATTCTCCGCCCTCGGAGGTGCTGACATGGCTGGAGAAAAAGTATTTCAGTTCGTAGATGCCACGCGGGGTGTGCATGTATTTCTGCGTGGTAACCCGCGAAATGGTCGATTCGTGCATGCCTACGGCTTCGGCAATGTCATGCAGTACCAACGGCTTCATCGCTTCGTCGCCGTGGTCGAGGAAGCCGCGTTGGTGCTCGACGATCTGCGTGGCAACCTTCATCAGGGTTTCGTTACGGCTCTGCAGGCTCTTGATGAACCAGCGCGCTTCCTGCAGCTGGTTGCGCATGAAGGTGTTGTCGGCGCTGGTGTCGGCACGGCGCACGAAGCCGGCATATTGTGGGTTGACGCGCAGGCGTGGGATGGCTTCCTGGTTCAGTTCTACCAGCCAACGGTCGCTGTCCTTGCGCACGATGACGTCGGGCACCACGTACTCGGGCTCGCTGGACTCGATCTGCGAACCAGGGCGGGGGTTAAGGCTTTGTACCAGTTCGATGACCTGGCGCAGCTCGTCTTCCTTGATTTTCATCCGACGCATCAGCTGGCTGTAGTCACGGCTGCCGAGCAGGTCGATGAAATCGGTGACCAGGCGCTTGGCTTCGGTCATCCACGGGGTTGTAGCGGGCAGCTGGCGCAGTTGCAGCAACAGGCATTCGCCCAGGTTGCGGGCGCCGACGCCAGCCGGCTCGAACTGCTGGATGCGGTGCAGTACCGCTTCGACCTCGTCCAGCTCGATATCCAGCTCGGGGTCGAAACCGGCGCAGATTTCTTCGAGTGTGTCTTCCAGGTAGCCCTGGCCGTTGATGCTGTCGATCAGGGTCACGGCAATCAAGCGGTCGGTGTCGGACATCGGCGCCAGGTTCAACTGCCACAGCAGGTGGGTTTGCAGGCTTTCGCCGGCCGATGTGCGCGTGGTGAAGTCCCATTCGTCATCATCGTTGCTCGGCAGGCTGCTGGCGCTGGTCTGGTAGATGTCTTCCCAGGCGGTATCGACCGGGAGCTCGTTGGGGATGCGCTCGCTCCACTCACCGTCTTCCAGGTTGTCGGCGCTGACGGTGCTTTCCTGGAAACTGTTGTCCTGAACTTCGGCGGCCGGCTTGTTCTCGGCGTTGTCGGCCATCGGGTCGCTGTTGTCGAAGTCTTCGCCGTCTTCCTGACGTTCGAGCATCGGGTTCGACTCCAGCGCTTCCTGGATTTCCTGTTGGAGATCCAGGGTAGAGAGCTGGAGCAGGCGGATGGCCTGTTGCAACTGAGGTGTCATCGTCAGTTGCTGGCCCATTTTTAGGACGAGCGATGGTTTCATGGCAGGGGCTTAATACCTTGTTCGCCGGCGCGCATGCGCCATCCACTACACGAGGGCGCCGGAGCGCCAGATCAAGCAAGTTTTATGCCTTAAATTGTAGCGTTTGCCTAGAGTACCGTAACAACTTTACCCGCAGTTTCAGGGCTGTTTGCCAGTACTTCAGGCGCGTGCCGGGTCAGAGGCGGAACTCGTGACCCAGGTAAACTTCTTTGACCAAGTCGTTTGCCAGGATGGTTTCAGCGTCGCCTTCGGCGATCAGTCGGCCATCGTTGACGATATAAGCGGTTTCGCAGATATCCAGGGTTTCACGCACGTTGTGGTCGGTAATCAGTACGCCGATACCTTTGGCCTTGAGGTGGTGGATGATCTGCTTGATGTCGCCGACCGAAATCGGGTCGACACCGGCGAACGGTTCGTCCAGCAGGATGAACTTGGGTGCGGTTGCCAGGGCGCGCGCAATTTCGACGCGGCGGCGTTCACCACCGGACAGGCTCATGCCGAGGTTGTCCCGGATGTGGCTGATGTGGAACTCCTGCAGCAGGCTTTCCAGCTCTTTGCGGCGGCCGTCCCGGTCGAGGTCCTTGCGGGTCTCGAGGATGGCCATGATGTTGTCGGCGACCGACAGCTTGCGGAAGATCGAGGCTTCCTGCGGCAGGTAGCCGATTCCGGCGCGGGCGCGGCCGTGCATGGGCTGGTGGCTGACATCGAGGTTGTCGATCAGTACGCGGCCCTGTTCGGCCTGGACCAGCCCGACAATCATGTAGAAGCAGGTGGTCTTGCCGGCGCCGTTGGGGCCGAGCAGGCCGACGATCTGGCCGCTGTCGATAGACAGGCTGACATCACGTACTACCTGCCGCCCCTTGTAGCTCTTTGCCAGATGCTGGGCTTTGAGGGTTGCCATTTACTCGGCCTTCTTCTTGGGCTGGATCACCATGTCGATGCGCTGGCGGGGTGTTGTCACATTGCCACCGCGACCGGCGGTCGCCACCTGGGTCTGGGTGTTGTAAACGATCTTTTCGCCTTCGGTGGTATTGCCTTCGCTCTCGACCTTGGCGCGGTCGGTGAGAATGACCAAGTCCTTCTGCGACTGGTACTGGATGGTTACGCCCCAGCCTTTCATCTTGTCCGGCTTGGCTGCGCTCTGCTGCTGCTCGAAGTAGGCCAGGTTGCCCACCGAGGTCACTACGTCGATATCGCCAGAGGCGGAGCGGGTAATGGTCACGGTGTTGCCTTTGATCATCATCGAACCCTGAGTGATGATCACGTCGCCGGTGTAAGTGGCCACGCCTTGCTTGTCATCCAGGTGAGCGTTGTCGGCCTGGATGCGGATAGGCTGGTCACGGTCGTTCGGCAGGGCGAGGGCGCTCGCGCTTCCCAGTGCTGCGCTCAGGCTGAGCAAAAGGGGGAGGGTTTTAACGAGCCTCATACTGTCCTCTTACGTTAGAGAGCAAGTCCATCTTGCCTTCTTTCAAATACGCTTTCATGCCTTTGCCCGTAGTTGTGCCTCCGGCGCCGTCGATTCTAACGGCTTGCTCGGTCTGCGCATATTGCTTCTGCGGGAACACGGTCATGCGTGAGCTGGTGATGATGGTTTCACGCTGCTTTTCATCGGTGCGGGCAATCCGCACCTTGTCGATCAGTTCGACCTCGGTACCGTCAGGATTGACCTCGGCGCGCGTGCTCTGCACATGCCACGGGTACTCGGTGCCGCGGTACAGGTGCAGGTCCGGTGTGGTCACCTGGGTGATTTCGCTGGTCTTGAGGTGTTCGATCCTGTCGGCGGTCATTTCGTATTGCAGCTTGCCGTCGGGCAGGAACTGCACGCTATGGGCGTTGATCGCGTAGTAATCGATGGCGCTTTCGTCGACCTGGGCCACGGGCTTGTCGAGGAAGCTTTCCGGGCTGACATTCCAGTAGCCAATGGCTACCAACAGGGCGGCTATCGCCCCGAGCAGCGCAATGTTTCGGGCTTTCTTGCTGAGCATGGGCAGCCTTACAGATAGTTGGCGTTGGCAGCGTCCAGGGTGCCCTGGGCCTGCATGATCATTTCGCAGAATTCACGGGCCGCACCTTCGCCGCCACGTGCCTGGGTCACGCCGTGGGCGTGTTGGCGTACGAACGGTGCGGCGTTGGCTACGGCCATGCCCAGAGCCACCCGGCGAATCACCGGCAGGTCGGGCAGGTCGTCGCCCAGGTAAGCCACTTGATCATAGCTTAGGCCCAGTTCGGCGAGCAGGCCGTCAAGCACCACCAATTTGTCCTCCCGGCCTTGGTAGAGGTGCGGGATACCGAGGTTTCTGGCCCGGCGTTCGACCACTGGGGTCTTGCGCCCGCTGATGATCGCGGTGGTCACGCCCGAGGCCATGAGCATCTTGATGCCCTGGCCGTCGAGGGTATTGAACGTCTTGAATTCGCTGCCATCCTCGAGGAAGTACAGGCGGCCGTCGGTGAGCACGCCGTCCACGTCGAACACTGCCAGCTTGATGCCTTTGCCGCGTTGCATGAGGTCCTGGTTCATTCCATCGCTCCTTTACATTACGCCGGCGCGCAGCAGGTCATGCATGTTCAGGGCGCCGGTCGGGCGGTCTTCACGGTCCACCACCACCAGGGCGTTGATCTTGTGGTCTTCCATTATCTTCAGGGCTTCGGCGGCGAGCATGTCGGCACGCGCAGTCTTGCCATGAACGGTCATGACCTGGTCGATCGGGGTGGTGTGCACATCGATATTGCGGTCCAGGCTGCGGCGCAGGTCACCGTCGGTGAAGATCCCGGCCAGTTTGCCATCGGCTTCGACGATCACGGTCATGCCCAAACCTTTGTGGGACATTTCCAGCAGCGCGTCCTTGAGCAGGGTGCCGCGTGGAACTTGAGGCAGATCGTCGCCGGCGTGCATCACGTTCTCGACCTTCAGCAGCAGGCGGCGGCCCAGCGCGCCTCCCGGGTGCGAGAAGGCGAAGTCCTCGGCGGTGAAGCCGCGGGCTTCGAGCAAGGCGATGGCCAAGGCGTCGCCCAGTACCAGCGCTGCCGTGGTGGAGGAGGTGGGTGCCAGGTTCAGCGGACAGGCCTCTTGTTCGACACGTGCGTCAAGGTTGACCTCGGCGGCCTGGGCCAGCGGCGAGTCCGGGTTGCCGGTCAGGCTGATCAGCTTGATGCCAAGGCGCTTGATGAACGGCAGCAGGGTGACGATTTCGGCGGTGCTGCCAGAGTTCGATAGCGCAAGGATGACATCATCACGGGTGATCATGCCCATGTCGCCATGGCTGGCTTCGGCCGGATGCACGAAAAACGCCGGTGTGCCGGTGCTGGCCAGGGTCGCGGCGATCTTGTTGCCGATGTGCCCGGACTTGCCCATGCCGACCACGACGACCCGACCCTTGCTGGTCAGAATCACTTTGCAGGCTTTGACGAAATTGTCGTCGATGCGCGCCAAAAGGGCCTCTACGGCCTCGAGTTCCAGGCGCAGAGTGCGTTGGGCAGATTGGATCAGCTCGCTGGATTGGCTCATGTCGAAAAAGCAATGCCTGATGAAAGGGCGTCGATTATACGCGCAATGATGAAAACCCTCACCTCCTCGATTGCTGTAGTGAATACCACCAAAGCCTGTCCCGGGGCTGAACGACTGCTTGTCCGGCCTTGGGGCGGGGCTGTCAGCGGTGCTATAGTTCGCCGCTATTCGGCCTGTCAGGGGTGCGTGTGCCTTCCAGATGGAGGCCGGCGTCCATTAGGACGAGGCTGCATTAGCAAGGAGTCTAGATGAGTGTGGATAGCGCCTACGCGGTCGAGTTGAAGGGAGTAACCTTCAAACGTGGTTCGCGCAGCATTTTCAGCAACGTGGACATCAGCATCCCGCGCGGCAAGGTCACCGGCATCATGGGGCCATCGGGGTGCGGCAAGACCACGTTGCTCCGCCTGATGGGCGCACAGTTGCGCCCCTCGAGCGGTGAGGTATGGGTTGCCGGGCAGAACCTGCCGACGCTGTCGCGCAGCGACCTGTTCGACGCCCGCAAGCAGATGGGCGTGCTGTTCCAGAGCGGCGCGTTGTTCACCGACCTCGATGTGTTCGAGAACGTCGCGTTCCCGTTGCGCGTGCATACTCAGCTGTCGGACGAAATGATCCGTGACATCGTGCTGATGAAGCTGCAGGCCGTGGGCCTGCGCGGTGCCATCGACCTGATGCCCGACGAGCTGTCCGGTGGCATGAAGCGCCGTGTGGCGCTGGCCCGGGCGATTGCCCTGGACCCGCAGATCCTCATGTACGACGAACCGTTCGTCGGCCAGGACCCGATCGCCATGGGGGTACTGGTGCGCCTGATTCGCCTGCTCAACGATGCCCTGGGCATCACCAGCATCGTGGTTTCCCATGACCTGGCAGAAACCGCCAGCATCGCCGACTACATTTACGTGGTAGGTGACGGCCAAGTGCTGGGCCAGGGGACGCCTGATGAGCTGATGGGTTCGGACAATCCACGAATCCGCCAATTCATGAAAGGCGACCCGGATGGCCCGGTTCCCTTCCACTTTCCCGCGCCTGACTACCGCGCCGACCTGCTGGGGGCGCGTTGATGCGCAGAAAATCCTTACTCGAACGTGTCCGCCTGCTGGGCCGCTCGGCAATCGACGTGCTGGCCGTGCTCGGGCGTTCGTGCCTGTTCCTGTTCCATGCGCTGGTCGGTCGCGGTGGTATTGGCGGCGGCTTCCAGCTGCTGACCAAGCAGTTGTACTCGGTGGGTGTGCTATCGCTGGCGATCGTCGTCGTGTCCGGCGTGTTCATCGGCATGGTGCTGGCGCTGCAGGGCTACAGCATCCTGGCCAAGTACGGCTCGGAGCAGGCGGTAGGGCAGATGGTCGCCCTTACCCTGCTGCGTGAACTTGGCCCGGTGGTAACGGCGTTGCTGTTTGCCGGGCGTGCCGGTTCCGCGCTGACCGCCGAAATCGGCAACATGAAGTCCACCGAGCAGTTGTCGAGCCTGGAAATGATCGGTGTCGACCCGCTCAAGTACATCGTTGCGCCACGCCTGTGGGCCGGTTTCATCTCGCTGCCGCTGTTGGCGCTGATCTTCAGCGTGGTCGGTATCTGGGGTGGCTCGTGGGTGGCGGTGGATTGGCTGGGTGTCTACGAGGGCTCGTTCTGGGCCAACATGCAGAACAGTGTTTCTTTCACTGACGACGTGCTCAACGGGCTGGTCAAGAGCCTGGTGTTTGCTTTCGTCTCGACCTGGATCGCCGTATTCCAGGGGTACGACTGTGAGCCCACCTCAGAAGGGATCAGTCGTGCAACCACCAAGACCGTGGTCTATGCCTCGTTGGCAGTGCTGGGTCTGGACTTTATTCTGACCGCCTTGATGTTTGGAGATTTCTGATGCAAAACCGCACCCTGGAAATCGGTGTCGGCCTGTTCCTCCTGGCCGGGATCCTGGCGCTGCTGCTGCTGGCCCTGCGTGTCAGCGGGCTGTCGGCCAGCCCGAGCAGCGATACCTATAAAGTTTATGCTTACTTCGACAATATCGCCGGTTTGACGGTCAGAGCTAAAGTGACCATGGCCGGTGTGACCATCGGCAAGGTCACCGCCATCGATCTGGACCGTGATTCCTACACCGGTCGGGTGACGTTGCAGCTGGACAAGTCGGTCGATAACCTGCCGACCGATTCCACTGCCTCTATCCTGACCGCCGGTTTGCTTGGTGAGAAGTACATCGGCATCAGCGTTGGCGGTGAAGACGAAGTGCTCAAGGATGGTGCAACCATCCATGACACACAGTCGGCACTGGTGCTGGAGGATCTGATTGGCAAGTTCCTGCTCAACTCTGTTGGCAAGGAACCGAAAGAAGCGCAACCGGCTAATTAAGGAGTACCCATGATTTCGATCCTGCGACGTGGCTTGCTGGTGCTGCTGGCGGCCTTCCCCCTGCTGGCCCTGGCTGTGCAGACACCGCACGAAGTGGTTCAAAGCACCACCAATGAACTGCTCGGCGACCTCAAGGCCAACAAGGAACAGTACAAGTCCAACCCCAACGCCTTCTATGACTCGCTCAACCGCATTCTCGGCCCGGTGGTGGATGCTGACGGTATCTCGCGCAGCATCATGACCGTGAAGTACTCGCGCAAGGCGACCCCGGAGCAGATGCAGCGCTTCCAGGAAAACTTCAAGCGCAGCCTGATGCAGTTCTATGGCAATGCCTTGCTCGAGTACAACAACCAGGGCATCACTGTCGACCCGGCTAAAGCCGACGACGGCAAGCGCGCCAGTGTCGGCATGAAGGTTACCGGCAACAACGGTGCCGTGTACCCCGTGCAGTACACCCTGGAGAACATTGGCGGCGAGTGGAAGGTGCGTAACGTGATCGTCAACGGCATCAACATCGGCAAGCTGTTCCGTGACCAGTTCGCCGATGCCATGCAGCGCAATGGCAATGACCTGGACAAGACCATCGACGGCTGGGCCGGCGAAGTGGCCAAGGCCAAGCAGGCTGCCGACAACTCGCCAGAGAAGACCGTCAAATGAGCGAGGCCGCTGTAAGCATGGCAGAGCCGGGCGTGCTGCGTCTGGCTGGCGTGCTGGATTACCGCAGCGGCCCGGCCTTGCGCAAGCAAGGCAAGGTGCTGATCGATGGCTCGCGCGAGCCGCGACTGGTGCTTGATTGCTCGGCTGTCGAGAAGTCGTCGAGTGTCGGCTTGTCGTTACTGCTTGCGTACATGCGTGATGCTCAGGCCACTGGCAAGGCGTGCGAAGTGCGTGGCATGCCTGACGACATGCGGGAAATTGCCGAGGTCTATGATCTCGATGAAGTGCTGGCAAGCTAGTGGCCCGGCACGGATGATGGCCCCTCGGTCAGCGAAGCCTTCGTTGGGCTTCGCAGGCGAGGGGCTTTTTTGTATGATGGCCGACCCGTGCGCATCGGGCGCCGATTGAGGTTGAGCATGCAGGCCGTAGAAGTTAAAAGCTTCCTTGAAGAGAAATTGCCGGGTTCCCGGGTCGAAGTTGAAGGCGAAGGCTGCAACTTCCAGTTGAACGTGATCAGCGACGAGTTGGCTGGCCTGAGTCCGGTCAAACGCCAGCAGGCGATCTATGCTCACCTGAATCCGTGGATCGCCAATGGCAGCATCCATGCGGTAACCATGAAATTTTTCAGCAGCGCAGCCTGGGCTGAGCGCACCTGAGCCAACTTGGCGGCGAGACTCCAATGGACAAACTGATTATTACTGGCGGCGCTCGCCTTGACGGCGAGATCCGCATTTCGGGCGCGAAGAACGCAGCCCTGCCGATTCTGGCAGCGACCCTGCTGGCCGATGGCCCGGTCACCGTGGGCAACCTGCCGCACCTGCACGACATCACCACCATGATCGAGCTGTTCGGGCGCATGGGCATCGAGCCTGTGATCGACGAAAAGCTGTCGGTGGAGATCGATCCACGCACCATCAAGACCCTGGTCGCGCCGTACGAGCTGGTCAAGACCATGCGCGCCTCGATCCTGGTGCTGGGCCCGATGGTTGCCCGTTTCGGCGAAGCCGAAGTGGCCCTGCCTGGCGGTTGCGCCATTGGCTCGCGCCCGGTCGATCTGCACATCCGTGGCCTTGAGGCCATGGGGGCGAAGATTGAAGTGGAAGGCGGCTACATCAAGGCCAAGGCGCCTGAAGGTGGCCTGCGTGGCGCGCACTTCTTCTTCGACACCGTCAGCGTGACCGGTACCGAGAACATCATGATGGCCGCTGCCTTGGCCAAGGGCCGCAGCGTGTTGCAGAACGCCGCGCGTGAGCCTGAAGTGGTCGACCTGGCCAACTTCATCAACGCCATGGGCGGGAACATTCAGGGCGCCGGTACCGACACCATCACCATCGATGGTGTCGAGCGACTGGATTCGGCCAACTACCGCGTGATGCCGGACCGCATCGAGACCGGTACCTACCTGGTTGCCGCTGCCGTGACCGGTGGCCGCGTCAAGGTCAAGGACACCGACCCTACCATCCTCGAAGCCGTGCTTGAAAAACTGAAGGAAGCGGGTGCCGACATCAACACCGGCGAGGACTGGATCGAACTGGACATGCACGGCAAGCGGCCGAAAGCCGTGAATCTGCGTACTGCCCCGTATCCGGCGTTCCCCACCGACATGCAGGCGCAGTTCATCTCGCTGAATGCCATTGCCGAAGGCACTGGCGCGGTAATCGAGACCATCTTCGAAAACCGCTTCATGCATGTTTACGAAATGCACCGCATGGGCGCGCAGATCCAGGTCGAAGGCAACACCGCCATCGTCACTGGCGTCAAGGCGCTGAAGGGTGCCCCGGTCATGGCCACCGACCTGCGTGCTTCCGCCAGCCTGGTGCTGTCGGCGCTGGTTGCCGAAGGCGATACCCTGATCGATCGCATCTACCACATCGACCGTGGTTACGAGTGCATCGAGGAAAAACTGCAGATGCTCGGCGCGAAAATCCGCCGCGTACCGGGCTAGTACCCCGCGGGTGCAAGGACGCACCTTTTGAATTGAATGCGGCCAGGTCGATGACCTGGCCGGCAGCAGCCGCTTAAGGACCGACGTTCCAATGTTGACCATCGCGCTTTCCAAAGGCCGTATTCTCGACGATACCTTGCCGTTGCTCGCCGAGGCCGGCATCGTGCCGACCGAAAACCCGGACAAGAGCCGCAAACTGATCATTCCTACCACGCAGGACGATGTGCGCCTGCTGATCGTGCGTGCCACCGACGTGCCGACCTATGTCGAGCATGGTGCTGCCGACCTGGGTGTGGCCGGCAAGGACGTGCTGATGGAGTACGGCGGCCAGGGCCTGTATGAGCCCCTGGACCTGCAGATTGCTCAATGCAAGCTGATGACCGCGGGCGTAGTCGGCGCAGCCGAGCCCAAGGGCCGCCTGCGTGTGGCCACCAAGTTCGTCAACGTAGCCAAGCGTTACTATGCCGAACAAGGTCGCCAGGTCGACATCATCAAGCTGTATGGCTCGATGGAGCTGGCGCCGCTGATCAACCTTGCCGACAAGATCATCGACGTGGTCGACACCGGCAACACCCTGCGTGCCAACGGCCTGGAACCCCAGGAACTGATCGCCACGATCAGCTCGCGCCTGGTGGTCAACAAAGCCTCCATGAAAATGCAGCACGCCCGTATCCAGAGCCTGATCGACACGCTGCGTCAAGCGGTCGAATCGCGACACCGCGGTTGACTCCTGCGCGCGACCTTCGCTGTCGCGCCCGTCTATCCGCGTCATAGCCATTTTTCTCGGGTGCCCGCGCGGATGGACTGGTAGCCTAGGGCGCCTGAGCATTCGCTAATAATCGAGGCCCTCGCCATGACCGTGTCCACTGCAATTGCCCGTCTCAACGCTGCTGATCCGGATTTCGCCCGACATCTGGATCATCTGCTGAGCTGGGAAAGTGTGTCCGATGACGCGGTCAATCAGCGGGTGCTCGACATCATCAAGGCCGTGCGTGAACGCGGTGATGCGGCGCTGGTGGAATTCACCCAGCGCTTCGATGGTGTTGACGCCAAGTCGATTGACGACCTGATCCTCAATCGCGCGCGCCTGGAACTGGCGCTGACCCGTATTACCCCGGTCCAGCGCGAGGCCCTGGAAAAGGCCGCCAACCGTGTGCGCATTTATCACGAGCGGCAGAAGCAGGATTCCTGGCAGTACACCGAGGCCGACGGCACCGTGCTCGGCCAGAAGGTCACCCCGCTGGACCGTGCTGGCCTGTATGTGCCGGGCGGCAAGGCGTCGTACCCGTCGTCGGTGCTGATGAACGCCATCCCGGCCAAGGTTGCCGGCGTGGCTGAAGTGGTGATGGTGGTACCGACCCCGCGTGGTGAGGTCAACGAGCTGGTGCTGGCGGCTGCCTGCATCGCCGGTGTCGACCGGGTGTTCACCGTCGGTGGCGCCCAGGCCGTGGCTGCGCTGGCCTACGGGACTGAAAGCGTGCCGCAGGTGGACAAGATCGTCGGCCCGGGCAACATCTACGTTGCCACCGCCAAACGCCACGTGTTCGGCCAGGTAGGCATTGACATGATCGCCGGCCCCTCGGAAATTCTCGTGGTGTGCGACGGCCAGACCGACCCGGACTGGATCGCCATGGACCTGTTCTCCCAGGCCGAGCACGACGAAGACGCCCAGGCCATCCTGGTCAGCCCGGATGCCGCTTTCCTCGATCGCGTGGCTGCCAGCATCGACAAGCTGATGCCGACCATGGAACGTGCCGATATCATCGAGAAGTCGATCAATGGCCGTGGTGCGCTGATCCAGGTACGTGACATGCAGCAGGCCATGGACGTGGCCAACCGCATCGCACCGGAGCACCTGGAGCTGTCGGTGGCCGACCCGCAAGCCTGGCTGCCACACATTCGCCACGCTGGCGCGATCTTCATGGGCCGCCACACCAGCGAAGCGCTGGGCGATTACTGCGCTGGCCCTAACCACGTGCTGCCCACTTCAGGTACCGCGCGTTTTTCGTCGCCGCTGGGGGTGTATGACTTCCAGAAGCGTTCGTCGATCATCTTCTGCTCCGAACAGGGCGCGTCCGAACTGGGCCACACTGCCTCGGTCCTGGCCCGTGGCGAGTCGCTGACCGCCCACGCCCGCAGCGCTGAATACCGTATTTTGACCCAAGAGAAGGGGAACTGAGCATGAGTCGATTCTGGAGCCCCTTCGTCAAGGACCTGGTGCCTTACGTGCCGGGCGAGCAACCCAAGCTGGCCCGCCTGGTCAAGCTGAACACCAACGAAAACCCCTATGGCCCGTCGCCCAGGGCGCTGGAGGCCATGCGCGGCGAGCTGAACGATAACCTGCGCCTGTACCCGGACCCGAACGGTGACCGTCTCAAGCAAGCGGTGGCCGAGTACTACGGCGTGACCCCGGCGCAGGTGTTTGTCGGCAACGGCTCGGACGAGGTGCTGGCGCACATCTTCCACGGCCTGTTCCAGCACGATGCGCCGCTGCTGTTCCCGGACATCAGCTACAGCTTCTACCCGGTCTACTGCGGCCTGTACGGCATTGCCTTCGAACAGGTGGCCCTGGATGAGCAGTTCCAGATCCGCATTGAGGACTACAGAAAGCCCAACGCTGGCATCATCTTCCCCAACCCCAACGCGCCGACCGGTTGCCTGATGCCGTTGCAGATGGTGGAGCAACTGCTGCAGGCCAACCGTGATTCGGTGGTGGTTGTGGATGAGGCCTACATCGATTTCGGTGGTGAAACGGCGATCAGCCTGGTGGATCGCTACGATAACCTGCTGGTTACCCAGACGCTGTCGAAGTCGCGCTCGCTGGCGGGGCTGCGAGTTGGCCTGGCGGTGGGGCACCCGGACCTGATCGAGGCGTTGGAGCGGATCAAGAACAGCTTCAACTCCTATCCACTGGACCGTGCAGCTATCGTCGGCGCGGCGGTGGCGTTCGAAGACCGTGAGTACTTCGAGGAAACCTGTCGCAAGGTGATAGACAGCCGCGAGATGTTGGTCGGTCAGCTGCAGGCCAAGGGCTTTGAGGTGCTGCCGTCGGCTGCCAACTTCATCTTCGCCCGCCACCCGCAGCAGGATGCCGGCGAGCTGGCGGCACGCTTGCGTGAGCAGGGCGTGATCGTGCGTCACTTCAAGCAACCGCGTATTGCCCAGTTCCTGCGGATTACCATCGGTACGCCGGAAATGAACCAGGCACTGCTGGATGCGTTGAACTGACGTGTAGGAGCGGGTTTACCCGCGAATACGGTAGCGGCGGCAGCGGCGAACGG
>NZ_JBICJR010000034.1:0-17705 GCF_043103245.1 Pseudomonas sp. YQ_6 | reverse complement strand
ATCAAGATCAAGATCAACGGCAACGGCAACGGCAACGGCAACGGCAACAGCAACAGCAGGCGAATGGGCACTGCCAGAATCACAGTTTACTACTGGCCCTTCAGCTGAGCTGGGGTGCCGACCGGCGGATTGTGAGCAGTGGAAGCAAATTCGCACCCATTTGCAGTTGCTCCACGCGGCGTGGCGCCTTAGACTGCCGCCCCCTGTAAAAGAGTGCCGGTTGGCGCTTGAAGAATTCCGCTGGCGATGCATAGGCATCGACGGCACATGAATCGCCCAAATGCACATTTTTTCATAGAGAAATCGATGACCAAGGAACAGTTGCTGGCCATGTCGGCCGATGACTACATGAACGCCGACCAGCTTGCCTTCTTTACTGAGCTGCTGCAGGCGATGAAAGTCGAAACCCATGAACGCATCGAACTCAGCCGCACCACCATCGAAGGCCTGGACACTCCGTCAGACCCTGCCGACGTGGCTTCGGTCGAAGAAGAACGTAGCTGGCTGGTAAATGCCATCGACCGCGACCAGCGCCTGCTACCACAGCTGGAAATGGCCCTGGACCGTATTGCCGACGAAAGCTTCGGCTGGTGCGATGACAGTGGTGAGCCCATCGGCCTGAAGCGCTTGCTGATCAGCCCGACCACCAAGTACTGCATCGAAGCCCAGGAGCGCCACGAGCAGCTCGACCGCCACCAGCGCCAGGTATAAAACCGCGCGTGGTGCCAAGCCCCTCGGAGCTATCCCTGGGGCTTTTTGCGTTTCTCGACGAGACCGTTTTTGTTGCGCCTTACGAAACACTGCTGTACCGCGATGCGCTGTTTCCGCGTCACTGTCAGGCGTATCATGGCTTTATCGTTAGGGTGCTAATTAAATTCCGGAGGGGATGATGAATAGCCGAGTCGATGTGGCTGTGATGATAGGGTCGGGTGTGCCGGCCACCTTGCAGGCGCTGGGCAAGCGTATTTGCTGGGTAGTGCTGGTCAATGGAGAGCGTCGCGGCACCGCCTTCGCCACGCGCGAAGAAGCGCTTGAGTGCCAGGCTGCCTGGCAGCAGCAGCTGAAGAAAGGGCTGGCTGCCTGAAAATGTTTATTGCCTCTCGACGGGTTTCGGTGTTTTCGGGCATATTTGTCCTACAGTAATGCGCACATGGATGCCAGGGCTTGTCTTCTTGCAGGCTCACGCCATTGGTTGCGTTTTCTGGCGAGTGATTTCAGGCATCACGCTTCCCAAGCCGGGAATGAGCCAAACGCCTTCGGTTGAGGGCGAGTCTGGCAAACCAGAGTAAAGATTCCTGCACGCTGCATCGTCGGCGAGCACAGACATTTCGCATATCGCTTTATTACTCTTTTTGCCTATCGATAAGAAATGGCCGTGCCTCCCCGAGCTTGGGTGAGGGCGGGTTGTAACCGGTTGAGGATTACTTCATTGGCAGTCAGCACACTTGATACGCATGCGTTGTTCGCCCTGGGCGACTTGCGCGGTAAATTGGCCCAACTGTTTCAGGGCCGCTTCATCTATGTCACCGAACAGAGTCCCGAAGGCCTGTACATGGCCGAAATCGACACCGAGAGTGCACTGGTGGTCGATGACAAGCAGCGCCTTGAACTGAAAGTCGGCGACCACTTTCGTGCTGCCGTATTGCCCAGCCGCGAAGGTGGCAAGTTGGAAATGCGCTTTCGCGACATCAAGTTGAATGTGTATGGCGTGGGTGATTACGCCTTCGTTTCTGTGCCGGAAGGCGAGGGCATCGTATTTCGTGAAGGCCATGGCGTGATGCTGGTATTCGCCGCGCAGCAGCAAGTGCAGGAAGGCCTGGGCAAGTTGCTTAAAGCAGTGACTGGCAAGGTCGCCAAATGGCGCAAGGGTGAACTGACCACCTTCAAGGCCAGTGAATGACCGACAGTCACGACTCACCAGCCTCGCGGGCCGAGTTTCATCGGCAGCACCAGGCAGATGCCGTGGCTGAGGCAGAACGTTTGCTGGCCGGGCGTGAGAAGCTGCAAGGCGCCTGGTTGACTTGGGTGGCGGCTGAGCTCTATCGCCTCAGCCCGCCACCGTATGCCGCCATGGTCCGGCGCGAGTTGCAGCGTCTCAGCCAAGGTTGAGACGGCAAACCTTCAATTGCCACGGTCTCGGCCGCTGCTGACCTCTTCAGGCACCGGCTCTTTCGACATGCGCTTGCGGAATAGCGCCGCCCGCGCCAGCAACAGCGTGGTTATCGGCACGGTGATCGACAGCAGGATCGGAATCAGCCACGCGTGGAGCACCGGGGTGCCCTTGAGCCACGAAAAGTAGATGATCGAGGCCAGTGCAACGCACCAGGCACCAAGGGTCGAGGCCAGCGCTGGCGGGTGCATGCGCTGGAAGTAGTCTTTCAGGCGTACCAGGCCTATAGCACCGACCAGCGCGAACAGGCTGCCGGTGAGCAGTAGCGCGGCGGTGACCAGCTCCAGCCAGAAGGGCAGTACCAGGGCTTCAGTCATTCGATCACCTCACCGCGCAGCAGAAACTTGGCCAAGGCAAACGAGCCGACGAAACCAAACAGTGCAATCAGCAGGGCACCTTCGAAGTAGGTGTCACTGGCATAACGGATACCCAGCACCAGCATGGTGAGCATGGCCAGGATGTACAGGTAGTCCAGGGCCAGCACGCGGTCTTGGGCGGACGGGCCACGGAACAGCCGGATCAGCGCCAGGCTCATGGCCAGGGCGAAGATGAACAGGCTGGCGAGGACGGCATTGGCGAGCAGGCCTGTCATTGGAAAATCTCCATAAGCGGGCGTTCGTAAGTGTCCTTGAAGTGCTGTATGAAGGCCGCTTCATCGTCCAGCTCAAACACATGCAGCAACAGCACGCTGCGGTCCAGTGCCAGTTCGGACCAGACTGTGCCAGGCACCACGGTGGTGATCATCGACAGCGCTGCCAGGCCGTGGGGGTCACGCAATGCCAATGGTATGTGAACGAACGCAGAGCGTGGCGGCTGCTTGCCGGCCCGCAGCACACCACGGGCCACCAGCAGGTTGGAGGTGATCACATCGATGCCGACCCGGCAGATGAGGCGGGCGATGGCCAGGGGGCGCCGTACGTGTGCATGCTGCGGGCGCAGGGGCGCCATCAACAGTGGCGCCAGTATGCCAAGTGCGGCGCCCAGCAGCAGGTTGCCGGGGCTGACCGAGAGGTTCAGCAGCAGCCACAGGCCAAACAGCGAGACCGATAACAGTGGAGCGGGGAACAGTCGGTTCATGGCTGCACCTGTACGTCGCGCGAGGTGGGGCCAGGAATCGGCTGGGCGGCCATCACGGCTTTGATATAGGCATCGGGGGCCTGCAGGCTGGCGGCAGTGTCCTGGGTGTAGCGCAGCAACGGCTCGGCCTTGAAGCTGAGGATGAGGCACAAGCCGAGCAGGATGACGATGGGCAGGCATTCATAGCGCCGCAGCACCGGTGACGGGCGCTCTTCGGGCTTCCAGAAACGCTGGATGCCGACGCGGCCGAAGGCGATCAGCGAGGCCATGCCGGACAGGATCAGCAACGCCACCAGGCCCCAGCCGGCGGCACTCAGCGGCTGCTCGGCCGGTACGCCGAGGCCCAGTGGATTGAACAGCGCGCTGATCAGGTTGAGCTTGCCTACAAAGCCCGACAGCGGCGGCATGCCGATGATCAGTAGAGCGCAGGCAATGAAGCTGAGGCCGAGGAAGGCCATGGTCCACGGGATGATCTGGCCGATTACCACCTGCTGTTCATCGTCGAGGTTGATGCCCTTGGGCGGGTGCAGCGATTCCAGTGGCGGTGGCATGGCGTCTTCTTCTTCGTCCAGCGGCGCTTCATTGGCTGAGCGTGAGCGTTCGACCAGTTCGGCGAGCAGGAACAGTGCGCACAGCGCAAGTGTCGAGTTGACCAAGTAGAACAGCGCCGCGCCGGTCAGGGCCGCCTGGGCAAAACCCACCGCACCCAGCAGCGTGCCGGCCGAAACCAGGATACTGAGTGCCGCCATACGCTCCAGGCGCTGTGCTGCCAGGATCGATACCGCTGCCACCGCCAGGGTAACCAGGCCGCCGTAAATCAGCCATTCGCCGCCGAAATGCGCCGAGGCCCCGGCCTGCCCGGAGAACAGCAGCGTCCACAGGCGCAGCACGGCGTACAGGCCGACTTTGGTCATGATGGCGAACAGTGCAGCCACCGGCGCGCTGGCTGACGCGTAAGCTGGCACCAGCCAGAAGTTCAGCGGCCAGATACCGGCCTTGACCAGGAAGGCCACGGCCAGGATTGCCGCGCCGGCATGCAGCAGGCCACGGTCGGCCTCCGGTACCAGTGGAACCTTCAGCGCCAGGTCGGCCATGTTCAGGGTGCCGGTCACGCCATACAGCATCGCTGCGCCGATCAGGAACAGTGACGAGGCAAACAGGTTGATAGCGATGTAGTGCAGGCCGGAACGCACCCGCGCACGCCCCGAACCATGCAGCAGCAAGCCATAGGAGGCAGCCAGCAGCACTTCGAAGAAGACGAACAGGTTGAATAGGTCGGCGGTGAGGAAGGCGCCGTACAGCCCCATCAACTGGATCTGGAACAGCGCATGGAAGCTGGCCCCTGCACCGTCCCAGCGGGCACGGGCAAACAGCAGGGCGCTGAAACCGATGACCCCGGTCAGGCTCAGCAAGAGCGCGGACAGGTGGTCCACTACCAGCACGATGCCAAACGGCGCTGGCCAGTTGCCTGGCAGGTACACGCCGATCGATGCTGCCTGGCCCTGTGTGCGCACCCACAGCAGCAGAGAGACCGCGATTGCCAGGCCGGTGAAGGTTGACAGCAGGTTCAGACTGGCCTTGATATGCCTGTGCTTTTCACCCAGCAGCAACATCATCGCCGCCGTAATCAGCGGCAGTAGAATGGGGGCGACAATCAGTTGGCTCATACCACTCATTCGTCACGCTCCCGGCCGTCCACGTGGTCGGTACCGGTCAGGCCGCGCGAGGCCAGCAGCACCACCAGGAACAGCGCGGTCATGGCAAAACTGATGACGATGGCGGTGAGCACCAGTGCCTGTGGCAGCGGGTCGGTGTAATGCAACAGGTCCTGGGTAACGCCATCCTTGATGATTGGCTCCTTGCCGATGAACAGGCTGCCCATGCTGAAGATGAACAGGTTGACCCCGTAAGAAAGCAGACACAGGCCCATGATCACCTGGTAGGTACGCGGGCGCAGGATCAGCCACACCCCGGAGGCAGCCAGCACGCCGATGGCGACTGCAATCACTTCTTCCATCAGGCGGCTCCTGCTTGGCTGGTTTTTGCCGGGTTGCCCGGGCGATAGGCGCGCACCGACTGGTGCGCCAGGGCCGTGAGGATCAGCAGGGTCGAGCCGACCACGACGGTGTATACGCCGATATCGAAGAACAGCGCGCTGGCCACGTGCACATCACCTAGCAACGGCAGGTGCAAGTGGGCGGTATGGGTGGTGAGGAACGGGTAACCCAGCAGCATGGCGCCGGCCCCGGTCAGGGTCGCGCACAGCAGCCCGGTGCCCATCCAGCGCAGCGGCCGCAGGCTCATCTGCGCCTCGACCCACTGGGTGCCGGCCACCATGTACTGGAGGATGAACGCCACCGACATGACCAAGCCAGCGACAAACCCGCCGCCGGGCTGGTTGTGCCCGCGCATGAACAGGTACATCGACACCAGCAAGGCGATCGGCAGCAGCAGGCGCACCAGCGCTGCCGGCACCATCATGAAGCCCAGCGCGGTATCGGTGGCATGCCGCGGGTTGATCAGGTCGGTGACCACGTCTGGCGCCAACTGGCGTTGTTGCGCCGGCAGCTGCATGCTCTCTTTCGGAGGACGGAAGCGCCGTAGCAGGGCGAACACGGTCAATGCCACAGCCACCAATACGGTGATTTCACCGAGGGTATCGAAGCCGCGGAAGTCGACCAGCATGACATTGACAACATTGGTGCCGCCGCCCTGAGGCAATGCACGGCTCAAATAGAACGAGGAAATGTCGTTGGGCGTCGGCCGGGTCAGCATGGCGTACGACAGCACGGCCATGCCGCCACCCACCAGCACGGCCAGCAGCAAGTCACGCAGGCGGCGCATGCGCGCGCGCTCCAGGCTACCAGGCAGTGGCGACACGCCTTCGATACGCCGTGGCAGCCAGCGCAGGCCAAGCAGGATCAGCACGGTGGTGACCACTTCCACCACCAACTGGGTCAGTGCCAGGTCGGGCGCAGAGAACCAGACGAAAGTGATGCAGGTCATCAGGCCGCAGACGCTGACCATGATCAGTGCCGCCAGGCGGTGGTACTTGGCCTGATAGGCGGCGCCGATGGCGCAGGCAATGGCGATCAGCCACAGGGCGACGAACACGCCCGAACCGGGAATCTTCGGGCGATCACCCCAGCTCAGGCCGCTATACAGCATAGGCGTGAGGCCCGCGAGGAACGCGGCGAATACCAGCATGAACAGCTGCGACTGCAGTCGGCGGGTGGTGAGCACGCGCTCGATGCGACGCGCCAGCAGCATCAGGTGAACCTGGCCGTGCTCGAACAGTCGCTTGCCATTGAAGCGCTCGATCACGGGCGGGTAGGGGAAGCGGCCCAGGCGCAGTTGCTTGCGCAGCAACAGGTACAGGACTATGCCGCCGCTCATGGCGACCAGGCTCATGATCATCGGCGCGTTCCAGCCATGCCAGATGGCCAGGCTGTATTCCGGCAGGGTACCGCCAACCACCGGCAGGGCCGCAGCGGCCAACAGGGGGCCGACCGACTGGGTGGGGAAGATGCCCACTACCAGGCACGTGAGCACCAGCAGCTCCACCGGAGCACGCATCCAGCGTGGCGGCTCGTGCGGGGTATGGGGCAGGTCCTGGGCTGTCGGCCCGAAGAACACATCGACGGTAAAACGCAGGGCATACGCCACGCTGAAGGTGCCGGCCAGGGTGGCGATTACCGGCAGCGTGGCCTCGACCCAGGCGGTGGAACTGATGAATACCGTTTCGGCGAAGAACATTTCCTTCGACAGGAAGCCGTTCATCAGTGGCACGCCGGCCATCGACGCGCTGGCGACCATGGCCAGGGTCGCGGTGTAGGGCACCAGGCGGATCAGGCCGCTGAGGCGGCGAATGTCACGGGTGCCGCTCTCGTGGTCGATGATGCCGGCGGCCATGAACAGCGAGGCCTTGAAGGTGGCATGGTTGAGAATGTGGAATACCGCGGCGACGGCAGCCAGCGGGCTGTTAAGGCCCAGCAGCAGGGTAATCAGGCCCAGGTGGCTGATGGTCGAATAGGCCAGCAGGCCCTTGAGGTCATTCTGGAACATGGCGGCGAAAGCGCCGAGCAGCAGGGTGAGGGCACCGGCACCGCCGACGATCCAGAACCACTCCTCGCTACCGGAAAGTACCGGCCACAGGCGTGCCAGCAGGAACACCCCGGCCTTGACCATGGTTGCAGAGTGCAAATAGGCCGACACCGGTGTGGGCGCTGCCATGGCGTGGGGCAGCCAGAACTGGAAGGGAAACTGTGCGCTCTTGGTCAGGGCGCCGATGAGTATCAGGGGCAGCAGCACCGGGTAAAGCGCATGCTGGCGGATGGTATGCCCGGCAGCCAGAACCTTGTCCAGATCATAGCTGCCGACCACATGGCCGAGCAGCAGGGCCCCTACCAGCAGGCACAAGCCGCCTGCGCCGGTTACCATCAGCGCCATGTAGGCGCCACGACGGGCGTCGGCGCGGTGGTGCCAGTAGCCGATCAGCAGGAAGGAGAACAGGCTGGTCAGTTCCCAGAAGAACACCAGTTGGATCAGGTTGCCGGAGATGACCAGGCCGAGCATGGCGCCCATGAAGGCCAGGAAGAACGCGAAGAAGCGTGGTACCGGATCTTGTGGTGACATGTAGTAGCGGGCATACAGCGATACCAGTGCGCCAATGCCCAGTACCAGCAACGAGAACAGCCAGGCAAAGCCGTCCATGCGCAACACCAGGTTCATTCCCAGGCTGGGCAGCCACAGGAACTCTTCGCGAATGACGCCACCATGGGCAACCTGAGGGTACAGAAGTGCTACCTGGACGGTACCGACCAGGGCTACGAGCCCGGCAAGAATGGACTCGGCGTTACGTGCGTTGTGCGGCAGCACAGCTGCCAGGCAACTGCCCACGAACGGCAGAAGCAATAGCACTATCAAGGACATAGCGGCCTATTCTGGAGAAGTTTGCAAAGAATCATACGTGCCGAGGTGTTTATCACCAACACGCAAGCTGTCGCAGGATCCTACAAACCGGCTGTGACAAGCGTTTTTTTTATAACAGTTTTTTACAAAGAATAGCCGCTGTTGACCGTTTTACAGCCCCGCCTGGCGTTCGCCCGGGTTCTGCACATCGCATGTTTCGACGGTTTCACGAGGGCGCCGCACCTTGAGTTCACTGACCACTACGGCAACCACGATCAGCAGGCCGCCGAGCAGCGCCACGCCAGGCAGGCGCTCGCCAGCCAGACGCCCGACGATGCCGGCCCACACCGGTTCACCGGCATAGATGAGTGTGGCGCGGGTAGGCGAAACCGACTTCTGTGCCCAGTTCATCGCCACCTGGATCACTGCACTCATTGCGCCCAGGCCCACTGCGCTGGCCAGCAACAGCCAGGAGAAGTCGGGGATGCGCTCCTGGGTCGGCACGATCATCAGGAACGCCAGCAGCGATGCAGTCGCCAGTTGCACCACAGTAACC
The DNA here is from genome assembly GCF_043103245.1 of Pseudomonas sp. YQ_6. Taxonomy (NCBI): domain Bacteria; kingdom Pseudomonadati; phylum Pseudomonadota; class Gammaproteobacteria; order Pseudomonadales; family Pseudomonadaceae; genus Pseudomonas; species Pseudomonas sp. YQ_6. The sequence goes on along the minus strand of NZ_JBICJR010000034.1, from coordinate 8,991 downwards.
CGGCGCACATCGACCTGACCGGCGTAGCGGCTGATCAGAATGATTTCACCGGCGATGGCCACGGCGCTGATCAGGGTGACCAGTTCGCCCTCGCTGAAACGCAGGCTGCCGCCTTCCGGCCCGGCCAGCAGCATCAGGCCGATGAATGCCAGGCAGATACCCATGCTGGGCATCAGGCCAGGCCGCCGCCCCAGCACCAGCCACTGCAGCAGCGGCACGAACGGGACGTACAGCGCAGTGATGAACGCTGACTGGCTGCTGCTGATGGTTTGCAGGCCCATGGTCTGCAGGCCATAGCCGAGCATGATCGACACGCCGATCAGCATGCCGGCCTTCAGTTCGGTGAAGGTCAGGCCGGGCAGCGCACGTGCTGAGACCACACCAACGAACAGCGCGGCTGCCGCGAAACGCAGGCCGACGAAGAACATCGGGCCGCTGACGGTCATTACGTTATGCACCAACAGGAAAGTGCCGCCCCACAACATGGTGATGAATACCAGCACCAGTTCGGCCTTGCTGAGGCGAAAGGTGACGGCAGGAGTAGGCTTGCTGTTGGGCTGGTTCATGGTCTTGCACACTCGGAAAGGGCGGCGCACAATCGCCGCAAAAGTGGGCAGTATACTGCGCAATCCTGATCAGTGAGCAATATAGTGCACAAGGATTCTTCGCACCGGGCATCGGTGCTGCAACATGTCAGCCTCAATGTGCGCAGTCTGCGCAACGCCGCCGGCTTGAGTCAGGCGGCGCTGGCCGAGCGTTCAGGGGTCAGTCGGCGCATGCTGGTCGCGATCGAGGCGGGCGAGAAGAATGTCAGCCTGACCACATTGGACCTGATTGCCGAAGCCTTGGGCGTGGCTTTCAGTACCCTGATCCAGGCGCCAGACCTGCGCGACCCCGGGCGCATTGAAGAGCTGGCGTGGGCTGGCGAACACCCGCAGAGCAGAGCGGTGTTGCTGGGCACCAGCCCGGCAAGGCGCGAGGTGGAACTTTGGGAATGGACCCTGGCACCAGGGGAGTGCTATTGCAGTGAGGCCGATGCCGAAGGCTGGAGCGAGCAGATTTATGTGGTCGATGGGCAGCTGACGCTGATCATCGAAGAGGTCGAGCATCGCTTGCAGGTGGGGCAGTTCCATGTGTTCCCCAGCAACTGCCGGTATGCCTACCGTAACGATGGTGTGGTGGCTGTTAGGTTTGTGCGCAATGTGGCGATTTGAGCCTGCAGGCTTTGGGGCTGCTGTGCGGCCCCAAAGGTCTCAAGCTGATCAGTTTTTCAGCAGCTCGTCGGTCTTCACCACATCGGCATAGGCAAACGCCAGCGCCGCCATCGCCGAATCGTGCACATGAGCCGCCGGCACCTGCTTGCCGTCGAAGGTCAGTGGCAGGGTTGCGCAGGCATCGTGCGCCACGGTCACTTGATAGCCCATATCGGCCGCAGCCCGGGTGGCAGCGTCAATGCACATGTGGCTCATGCTGCCGACGATGGTCAGCGCCTCGACGCCATGCCGGTCCAGCGTGTGCTCAAGATCGGTGCCGAGAAAGGCGTTGACCTTGTGCTTGAGCACCACCGGCTCGCCCGGCAATGGCTCGACCTTGGCGTGGATGGCCGCACCCTGCGAACCGGGGGTAAAGAAGGGTGCATCGGCAGTGTCGAACTCATGCCGCACATGCACCACCAGGTCGCCGCGCTGGCGTGCTGCCGCCAGCAGGCGGGCGGCGTTGTCGGCCGCCTGGTCGACGCCATCGAGGGGCCACTTGCCGCCCGGGAAGTAGTCGTTCTGGATGTCGATGATGATCAGTGCCTGCTTGTTCATGCTGCCTCCTGTGGCAGTAGTCGTCGAGAGACGTTAGTTATAGGCTGTGTTCACTCACCTGAGGATTGGCGCGAGCGACACTATGCGGGCAAAAACTGACACCGGCGCTAACCTGGATATCGGCTTGCTGCTATACCCCGGCGTGCAGCGGGCCGCTGTGCATGGCCTGGCCGACCTGTTCCTGGTGGCCAACCGGGTTGCGGCCGAACTGGGGGCCGTCGAGTTGCCGCGCATTCGCGTCAGTTGCTGGCAGGCAGATGAGGCGGGGCAGTTGTTGCCTGCGTCGGATAACTCAGCTGTCACTGTACCGGGCCTGCGCGTCCTGATCATTCCGCCAAGCCTGGAGTCGGCACCGCAAGGCGAGTTGCTCGAACGTCATCGCGCGCCACTGTGCCTGCTGCACGGGCGTGGTACGGTGCTGGCGTCGGTATGCATCGGTGTATTTTTCATTGCCGCCAGCGGTTTGCTCGACGGGCGCCCGGCCTGCACGCACTGGAACTATGTGCAGGCGCTTGCCCAGCGCTTCCCAAGGGTGCGGGTAGAGGCCCAGCAGCCGTTGCTGGATGACGGCGACATCGTGACCTCGGCAGGGTTGATGGCCTGGACGGACCTCGGCTTGCGCCTGCTGGAGCGCTTTTTGGGGGCGACGGTGGCTCAGGAGACTGCCCGCTATCTGGCCGTCGATCCGGTCGCGGCGCCGCTGCCCGGCGCTGTGTTCAACCCGCGCCTGGACCACGGCGACGAGGCCGTGTTGAAGGTGCAGCACTGGTTGCAGGGCAATGGCGGGCAGGATGCCGACCTGGCCACGATGGCGGCCTGCGCGGGGCTCGAGGCGCGCACTTTCTTGCGGCGCTTTCGTGCCGCTACCGGGCTGCGCCCGACCGAGTATTGCCAGCAGGTGAGGGTGGGGCGGGCGTGCCGCTTGCTGGAGTTTACCCGGCGCACCGTCGAACAGATCGCGTGGGGTGTCGGTTACCAGGATCCGGGCGCGTTTCGCAAGGTATTCCAGCGTGTCATCGGCCTTACCCCGAGTGACTATCGGCGGCGGTTTGCGGTATCCAGCCAGGGTCTGTAGAAACCACTTGACCTTGACTTTACTTGAGGTTTTACCCTGCTCGACATCGCGCTGCATGCGTACGTAGCCAGGAGACTGTCGATGTTGGCAACACCTCATGCCTTGTGGTTCACCCAGATGATCGAATACGAAGTGCCCAGTATGTACCAGCAAGCATTGGCTCAGGCCCTGGTGGAGCGTAGTGAAGCATTGGCTGCGCGTTGCGAAGGGCTGCAGGGTGTGAGTATCCAGGCCAGCGACGATGGCTGCCGAGTATTGCAGTACCTGCAATGGCAGTCACGCCAGGCCTGGGCTGCGGCGGCCGTGCACTTCGTCGAGGAATCGTTTCTTGACCTGCTGGGCCAGCATCAGGCACGCGGTGTCAACTTCGCCGCCTACCAGGCCCTGCGCAGCCTGGTGCGCGGGGACGATGGCGTCCTGCATTGCCAGATGGGCAGTCCTCAGGCATACCAAGGTGCGTAGTGCGGGTAGCGATCCAGGCGGGCACCGATGACCATTTCGCTGATCCATGCCGCCAGGAGCGAGCTATACGCTTTCTGGCTCTGTTCGCTGGACAGCGCGTGGTCGGCGCCGTCGACGATGCGATGCGTGAGCGAGTGGGCGTTGACGAACGCCGAGCGGTAATTCATCAAGGTACTGTGCGGCACGTAGTCATCCTGCTCGGACTCCACCAGCAATACATCCCCGCCGAATTCGGCGCACGCGGCCAGCGCGCGGTTGTCGGCCGGGCCCAGGGGGCGCTGGCGATAGGCATTCAGGCGTTGACGGTCAAGGGTTTGCTTCGGGCTGCCCCATTCGTCATCCCAGTACATGGCAGGTACCCGCAGGGCCAGCCACCTGACCGGCCGTTCGCGGGTCAGCAGAGTCGCCAGGTAACCGCCATAGCTGCTGCCGATAATGGCGATGGCGCTGTTGTCGACCGCCGGGTGGCTGACCAGTCGATCGTAAGCCACCAGCAAGTCCTGCAGGTTTTGTTCACGGGTGACCGTGAGGCGCTGGCTTTCAGTTTTTTCGTGACCGCGCAGGTCGAAGGTCATGCACACGCATCCCAGTCCGGTGATATGCCGGGCGCGGGCCAGGTCACGTTGCTGGCTGCCGCCCCAGCCGTGTACGAAGAGAATGCCCGGCATTTTGGTGCCCGGGCTGACCAAGGTGCCGGCGATGTGGTCATTCTCGACCTGCAGTTCAACGGTTTCACTCTGAATGGCCATGGTCGCGAATCCGCGCAAATTTGCTGAGTTGTCCGAGTTCACTGTCGTTTCCTTGGTAAAAGAGGGTGGCGTCAGCGGGCAGGTCGGGGTTGCCGAATACTTCGTGGGTGGAAGCACGCACCCGTTGCAATGCGGGGTCATCGGCAAATGCCTGCAGGGCCAACAGTTCGGCACTGCTGGCACCACCCAGGCGCCAGGATTGTTCGAGCACCCCGCTGCACAGATGGCCCGAAGGGCTGATGCCGCGGGCGATGTCATAGTTGCGACGTGAGGCGACAAAGCCCGGGAAGTGCTGCTCGGCGGCTTGTTCGTAAACCATGGCCTGGTTGATGGCAAGGCGCAGGTGGTCTTCTAGTGGGAGCTGTAGCAACGCCTGATAGTCGCCACGTACCACCACCAGGTCAGAACCGCCGTAGACCTCGGTACCCTGATGGTCACGTGTCAGTTGCTGGGTGCCGTGGTAGCTGCAGGTCAAGCCGGCGACGCGCACCTGGCCGACGCTGAAGGTTTGCACCTCGCTCAGGTCTTCTTCGAGCACCAGGCCCCACTGCGCCAACGTTTGGTCATCCATATCGGCCAGCAGAGGCTCCAGGGCATCTGCAGTGGTGATGACCTGTTGCCCACGTCCTGCGCAAGCCAGTACCGGCTTGACCCTCAGCGGGCCGTCGAGCAGCAGCAAATGTGCGGCAGTGCGAGCGTCGGCTTTGCTGAACACGGTGTAGCCGCGCAGCAGGGCATCGCTGGCCTGCCGGGCGAAGTCGTCGGTCCAGCCCGGCGGGAAGCTGGCCCCGGCGGGTAACGGGTGAGAGATCGCCTTGGTCGCCATGTAGGGGTACGGCACCATGCCGCCAAACAGGTCCTGCTCGCTGCAAATACCCAAGGCGGCATATCGTCTGGGGTCGATCAGGGTCTCGGTTGGCAGGTAATAGTAGGCATCGGCAGCGTCTGGCGGCCGCATGGGCTGTATAAGTGGGCAGCCCAGCAAACGTGCCAGGCCTTCGGCAAGCTTGAGATGAACGCCGTGCTCGTGTTCGGGCGTGTGGTCGCGGGTGTCAAGCAACACCACGCCGGCTTTCGGTTCGAGGGCACTGGGCATGGTCATTTGCCTGTGTGCAATGAATGTACTGTGTGTGAAGCCGGTGTCCTGGGGAAGTTCAGGGAAACTTGATCGGTGGTCCTGGTCCTGTTGTAGGAAGTGTCCTATTGGCACAGGGCGTCGTGGGCAAGGCATGCCGTATCTTGGTCGTCGCGATTGCAGCGCCCTGGCGGCTGTTCCATTATCGGCCTATTGGATCAACCGTTATGAAGCCGCAGGAGAGCGCATGAACGTCCAGACCACCCTTGAGCAAAGCGTGCCGCAGCGACTGGTGCACGTGCGCCAAGCCATGGCGGCAGGAGGCATCGATGCCTTGCTGGTCCCCTCGGCCGACCCCCACCTATCCGAATACCTGCCCGGTTACTGGCAGGGGCGCCAGTGGCTTTCGGGGTTCCATGGCTCGGTTGGTACGCTGGTGGTCACCCCCGGCTTTGCCGGGCTGTGGGTCGACAGCCGCTACTGGGAGCAGGCAGCTCAGGAGCTGAAGGGCAGCGGCATCGAACTGATGAAACTGTTGCCGGGCAAACCCGGGGCGTTGGAATGGTTGGGCGAAAATGTCGAGCCCAACGGTCGCGTGGCAGTGGATGGTGCGGTCATGGCCCTGGCTTCGGCGCGCCAGCTGGCTGAGCGGCTGAAGGCGCGTGGAGCGCAGCTGGTAACAGACATGGACCTGCTGGGTCAGGTCTGGGACGGGCGCCCGGCGCTGCCAGGTAACCCGGTGTACCAGCACCTGCCGCCCCACGCCACGGTGAGCCGGGCGGAAAAGCTCGCGCAATTGCGCCAGGGCATCCAGGCCAAGGGTGCCGACTGGCACTTCATCGCTACCCTGGATGACATTGCCTGGCTGTTCAACCTGCGCGGCAGCGATGTCTCCTACAATCCGGTTTTCCTGGCCTTTGCCCTGATCAATCAGCAGCAGGCCATCCTGTTCGTGGGCCAGGACAAGGTGGACGAGCACCTGCGTCATGTGCTGGAGGTCGATGGCATCGAGGTGCGCGACTACAGCGAAGCAGGCAAGGCGCTAGGCACCGTTCCTGCGGGGGCGCGGCTGCTGGTGGACCCGGCCCGGGTCACCTGCGGCCTGCTGGACAACCTGGCGGCAGAGGTGATTCTTGTCGAGGGGCTAAACCCCACCACGCTGAGCAAGTCCTGCAAGGGTGACGACGACCTGGTGCATATTCGCCAGGTCATGGAGCAGGACGGCGCAGCCTTGTGCGAGTTTTTCGCCTGGTTCGAGGCGAACCTCGGCCGGGAGGTCATTACCGAGCTGACGGTTGACGAGCAATTGAGTGCCGCGCGAGCTCGACGGCCGAATTTCGTCTCACTGAGTTTTTCTACCATTGCCGCCTTCAATGGCAATGGCGCGATGCCACACTACCGGGCCACCGAGCAGTCGCATGCGCTCATCGAGGGTAATGGCTTGCTGCTGATCGACTCGGGCGGTCAATACCTGGGCGGCACTACCGACATCACCCGTATGGTGCCGGTCGGTAACCCCAGCCAGGCTCAGAAGCAGGACTGCACCCGTGTACTCAAGGGCATGATTGCCTTGTCGCGTGCCACGTTCCCGCGAGGGGTACTGTCGCCGTTGCTCGACGCCATTGCCCGGGCGCCGATCTGGGCTGACCAGGTCGACTATGGCCATGGTACCGGCCACGGCGTGGGCTACTTCATGAACGTGCATGAGGGGCCTCAAGTGATCGCCTACCAGGCGGCACCTGCACCGCAGACGGCGATGCAAGTGGGCATGATCAGCTCGATCGAGCCGGGTACGTACCGCCCGGGGCAGTGGGGCGTTCGCATCGAGAACCTGGTGGTCAACCGCGAAGCGGGGAAGAGTGCCTTTGGTGACTTCCTGCAGTTCGAAACCTTGACGCTGTGCCCTATCGACACCCGCTGTCTGTTGCCCGAGTTGCTGACCAAGGAGGAGGTGGAGTGGCTGAACGGCTACCACGCCTGCGTACATGAGCGCCTGGCGCCCTTGCTCCAAGGGGATGCGCTAGCCTGGCTGGAGATGCGTACTGCACCGCTGTAACGCAGGGGAAAAGGGCAGTTTGCGAACTGCCCTTTTCTCTATTTACAGATGATGATCATGCTCCGGCTGGTGTAACCCGCCGGGTTGATGCCGAACAAATAGTCACCGGCCTCTTCATCGCTATCGCCCGAGCGCGCAATGACCCGGTAGCCGCGCGTGCTGCAGGCGCTTGCGGCCTTGCTGTAGCAATTGTCCCACGAGGAAGAAAGACCGGAGCAGTTGATATGCAGGCCCTTCTTGCCCCTTTTGACCTCGGTCTTGGCTGTGGCGGCACATCCAGCAATGGCCAAGATGGCCAGGATGAGAAAAATTCGTTTCATTCCTGTCCTTAAATGCAGGGCAAATCAGTTGTCACGACCCTGTCGTTGTCGCTTCGGTTCTTCCTGAACCTTCTCTCGGCGTCCGTGTTCGGCCCAGTAGATAGCGTAAAGATGATGATTCTGTGACAGCTTAATCAGCGAGACGGGCTGCTACAATCATTAATCATTTCTCAAATGAAAATATTTCTCATATCAATCTGCTGCGATGGCCGGGCTGGGCGCCTTGCGCATGGACAGGGTGGTGCCGACCGAAGCGGTAATGATTGCCAGAATCGCCAGCCATTGAGTGAGCGTCAGCACCTCGCCGAGGAAAAGCAGGCCGGACAATGCGCCAAATGCCGGTTCGATGCTCATCAGGGTGCCGAACGTGCGCGCCGGAATCCGCGTGAGGGCAACCATTTCCAGGCTGTATGGCAGGGCGGTGGACAGTATTGCAACGGCAAACGCCATGGGGATCACGGCAGGTGTGAGCAGAGCGCTACCGGCGTGGGCGATACCGATGGGGGCGACGAACAGGGCCGCGACCACCACCCCCAGGGCCGCGCTCTGGATGCCGTGCTCGGCCCCTGCACGTTGCCCGAACAGGATGTACAGCGCCCAGCACACACCCGCCCCCAGCGCATAGGCGGCGCCCACTGGGTCGAGTGCCTGACCGCTGTGACCTGCCGGCAGCAACAGCAGCAGGCCTGCGATGGCCAGGGCAATCCACAGGAAATCGATAGCTCGGCGCGAGGAGAAGATCGCCACGGTCAACGGGCCGGTGAATTCCAGGGCGACGGCGATACCGATTGGTACCGTTTGCAGGGCCATATAGAAGAGGAAGTTCATGCCGCCCAGTGCCATGCCGTAGATGACCACGTTGCGCAACGTATTGGCGGTCATGCGTACCCGCCACGGGCGCAATATAAGCAGCATGATGATGCTGGCGAAGATCAGGCGCAGGGTGGTGGTGCCTTGTGCGCCGATGATTGGGAACATGCTTTTGGCCAGGGAGGCGCCGGACTGAATCGAGGCCATGGCGATAAGCAGTAGGCCGATCGGGAAGAGGGTGGCGGCCAGGCTGCGGGGTTGGGTGTTCATTTAAGTGCGGCAATCCTTGGGCGGGGAGGTGGTGAGCAATATAGTGCGCAATTGGTGGGGGAGGTGGTAGCCCTCAAGCGGCTTTGCCAGAAATATTTCAAATCATTGAAATTAAAGGTTGACCTTCTCGAGGGCCTCCCTATAATGCGCACCACTCCAACGCGGTAGCGAAGCAAAGCTAGCCACTGTGTTGAGTCAAGTGTTTGAAGCTAAACGAGTTTCTCGCAAAAAACTTCAAAATAAACGCTTGACAGGCTCTGAGGAAAGCGTAGAATGCGCGCCTCGGTTGAGACGAAAGGCTCTTAACCAAACGCTCTTTAACAAATCGAATCAAGCAATTCGTGTGGGTGCTTGTGAGTACGG